>NZ_JADBVE010000417.1:0-11317 GCF_020245285.1 Microcystis sp. M31BS1 | reverse complement strand
GCTAGGATTTTAGATTTCAATAACAAAGAACGCTTACAAGAGCGACTATTATTAATAGAAATTGCTAAATATCCACCTGTTTCTGCAAAACACAGACTTCTTTAAATTTATTTCATAACCTCTCTCTCTACAAGCATTAGAATTGAAAAAACGACTCTTAGAAGACAATCATCCTGATGTGGCACAATCCCTCAACAATTTAGCGCATTTGTACTATTTTCAAGGCAGGTACACAGAAGCAGAACCTCTCTATTTACAAGCTTTAGCAATTGCGGAGCAAGCTTTAGGGGAGAATCATCCTACTACTGTTACAATTCGGGAAAACTTACAAAGGCTGCGACAACAGCAACATCCATCGTCTTAACTGTGATTTATGTGTGGGATGGACTATGATTGATTATTGATGAAGGTTTGTTGAATGCAACACAATCATAGTATTCATTCAATCATTCAAATCATAGTTTAGACTTATTATGGGATTATGGGATGGACTATAATTGAATTAATCACTGATAACTGATATAGGCTATATTTGAAGAACTTACAAAGGTAAAATTATGACTATCAAAGAACAACTAATTCATGAAATTGAAACAGTATCTGATGAGGTAATAGAAGAAGTTTTTGACTTTTTATTATTAGCCAAAATCAAACATAATCGATCGCAAGAACAATCTAAACCTTTTGCACAATTTATAGAAGAACTCACTGCTGATATTCCTCAAGAAATTTTAGATACCTTACCAACCGATAGTGCAGAGCAACATGATCATTATATTTACGGTACTCCTAAACATTAACCATGAAGCAAATTTTTGCCGACACCTTTTATTGGATCGCTTTACTCAACCCTAAAGATAACTGGCATCAAATTGCGCTTAATTATGCTCATAATTGTATCAATGATCAGCTAATAACGACGGATGGCATTATTGATGAGATACTGAACTATGCTTCATCTAGAGGAACTATTATGAGACAGAAAGCACTCTTGATGTGTACGCAAATGCTACGGGAAAAAACAATAAAAGTTATTTCCTATACACCAGAATTACGTCAATTAGGTTTTGAATTATATAAACAACGGTCAGACAAAGGTTATAGCATTACAGACTGCATATCAATGGTAATTATGCAACAAATGGATATTTTTGAAGTGCTTACCCATGACAAGCACTTTACCCAAGAAGGTTTTATTATTCTTTTTCAAAAAATAGAACTACTATAAAATGGAGTCAACGACTATTAGGAAAAATCACTCTACTATTGTTCAAATTCGGAAAATTTTACAAATGATGCGACAACAGCAACATCCATCGTCTTAACTGTGATTGATGGGATTATGGGATGGACTATGATTGATCATTGATGAAGACTTGCTGAATACAACACAATCATAGTATTCATTCAATCATTTCAATCACAGTTTAGACTTATTATGGGATTATGGGATGGACTATATTGTTAATATTGTTGTGCAGTACAAAAAAGGTCATAAAAAATCATGGAAAAACAACTATTACTCAATAAAATTAAACAAGCAGTACAAGCGATCGAACCTCAAGCGCAAATATTTCTTTATGGTTCACGGGCGCGAAACGATGCTCAACCAGACTCTGATTGGGATATATTAGTATTAGTTGATGGGATCACCAACCCTACTCGCACATCTCAAATCCGTCGTCAAATTTATGAAATCGAATGGGAAACAGAAGAGGTTATTTGTACCATTGTTCGCAGCAAAAATCAATGGGAACATCCCTTATTACAAACTACTCCTTTCTGGCAATCAGTTAACAAAGAAGCTATTATGCTATGAGTAAAAATTCCCTTCACGATCAACTAATTAGGTATCGTTTAAATCGTGCAGAGGAAGCTTATCAAGATGCTTGTTCTCTTGCTGATGGTGCAAGATGGAATAGTTGTATCAATCGTCTATACTATAGTTGCTTTTATGCTGTTACGGCTTTACTTGCTTATGATAATCTCTCATCTCCAAAACATACAGGTGTCCGTAGTCTCTTCAACAAAAACTACATCCGTAGCGAAATTATTTCAAAAGACTTTGGTGCAGTTTATAACGAATTGTTTGAATACCGTCTCGAAGCAGATTATACAGACTTTGCAGATTTTGATGAATTACAAGTTCTTCCTTTCATTGCACAAGTGAGAGATTTTTTAAATATAATTTCAGACCTACTTCCTACTGATTAAATGACAAAAGTATTGTATGTCAATACATTAAGTAAAGAGCATCTCAATACACAAATGATTCGTAATAATTTACAAATGATGCGACAGTCACAGCCATCGTCTTAACTGTGATTGATGGGATTATGGGATTGACTATAATTGATCATTGATGAAGACTTGCTGAATACAACACAATCATAGTATTCATTCAATCATTCAAATCATAGTTTAGACTTATTATGGAATTACCGTTGGTGCTTCTCATCCATGCCTCTTAGATTACCGGATTTCCTCCCCCCCCTGAACGGTGACAATTTATCGGCGTTTTCTACCTGTTTGTCGGCGGTGATACCGTTGATGAACTAGGCGATAGCTAACAAAATAGGTTATCGTAGCAAATACCGTCGCTGATAGTAAGCAACCAAAAAACAGGGTTAAAAGAAATTGGCCGCCAGAACTAGCTAACTTTTCGGTGAAGCTTTGATTAGTTTGAAAAATGTCGCCCAGATTCGATCGCCCGCTTTGACCAAGAATAAACTCTCCTAATTTATAATTAAACAGGAAAATTGGCAGATCGGTCAAGGGATTGCTGATATAAGTACCGGCAGCAGCCGCGATCTTGTTGGCGCGAAATAGGGTGGCTAAAAAGATAGCGACGATGATTTGAAGGCCCATCCACGGGAAAAATCCCGAAAAAACTCCCAAGGCAAAACCCCTGGCAATTTCCCTAGGATGTCCTTGTAATCGCATTAAGCGAATATACCAATAGCGCAAAAATCGCAGTAAGCGATTACTCGAATATTTGCGGCTTTTTCTCGCTTTTAATGACCGTGAGCGCATATTTTCGGGCATAAATGCTGACAAAATTGATACCGACTTCAATTTTAGCAAGGGGTGATTAAGAGATGTTAAACACAGGGGATACGATCGCCGCCATCGCTACGGCGATCGTTCCGGAACAGGGTAGTATCGGTATTGTCCGTTTATCTGGTAGTGAGGCAGTGGCGATCGCTCGTCGGCTTTTCCATACCCGCAATCGTCAACCCTGGAAAAGTCATCGTCTTCTCTACGGTTATATCCGACATCCCCAAAGTCAGGCAATTATCGATGAAGCTTTGCTGTTGCTCATGTTAGCGCCCCGCTCTTTCACCCGCGAGGATGTGGTGGAATTTCACTGTCATGGCGGCATTATGCCCGTACAACAGGTGTTACAGTTATGTCTAGAAAATGGGGCGCGTTTGGCCCAAGCGGGGGAATTTAGCCTGCGTGCCTTTCTTAACGGCAGAATTGACCTAACTCAAGCCGAAAGCGTCGTCGATCTCGTTGGGGCGCGTTCTCCCCAAGCGGCACAATTTGCCCTCTCTGGTTTACAGGGGAAACTCGCGCAACCGATCCGCCATTTGCGCGCCACCTGTCTCGATATTTTGGCTGAAATTGAGGCCCGTATTGACTTTGAAGAGGATTTACCGCCCTTGGATCACGAGGCGGTTCTCCATAGCATAGAACAGGTTTTTTGTCAAGTAAATTTAATTTTAGCTACCGCCGAGCGCGGGGAATTGCTGCGTAGTGGTCTAAAAGTGGCGATCGTGGGGCGGCCGAATGTGGGGAAATCCAGTTTGTTAAATGCTTGGAGTCGGAGCGATCGAGCGATTGTCACCGATTTACCCGGCACTACCCGCGATATCGTCGAATCTCAGCTAGTTGTGGCGGGAATCCCCGTACAAGTCCTCGATACGGCAGGAATTCGCTCGGCCAGTGATCGAGTTGAACAAATTGGGGTGGAACGTTCCCGTCAAACGGCCCGGTCTGCTGATTTAGTTCTATTAACCGTCTCCGCAGAGTCAGGATGGACCGAGGAGGACGAGGAAATTTATCGCTCTGTCAGCGATCGCCGATTAATTTTAGTGATTAATAAAATTGATTTGGTTAATCCAGAAACTGTAATTTACCCAGCAGAAATTGAGCGAGTTGTCAAGCTATCCGCCGTCCAAAATCAGGGTATTGAAGACTTAGAAAAAACTATTATTAATGCTGTCCAAAATCAGGAATTACAGGCGGCTAATTTGGATTTAGCCATTAATCAACGACAAGCGGCAGCTTTAACTAGGGCGAAAATTGCTTTGGAACAGGTAAAAAAAACAATTGACCAAGATTTGCCTTTTGATTTTTGGTCGATCGATCTGCGTACTGCCATTCAAGCTTTAGGAGAAATTACTGGCGAAGAAGTAACTGAATCGGTACTTGATCGCATTTTTAGCCGTTTTTGTATTGGGAAATAAGCAATGAGGAAATCTGGTCAACTGTGTTGGGTTAACTGTGGTCTTGTTGAGGATTGGAGAAATCAGATATTACTGGAAAAAAATACTTTCCACCCAGCCGTAATAATGGCACTTCCCAAAAGGATAATCAATGTCCAGACCTGATTTTTTTGGGTTCCCTCTACCGATATTAGCCGATTATCGATGCCTTCGATTTTCTCGCCTAACACTTTAATATCGCCTTTGAGATCGGCTATTCCTATTTCTACTTTTGTCAACCGCTCATCAATCTTATCGAATTTTTGACTAACTTCCTTGATGCTGTCTTTGATTTCTTTAAGGACGACATCCAGGGAATAAGTAACAGTTTCGTTAGACATTGGCTAAACTCCTATACTGCATCTGGTTAGAATATAATTTTATCTTAGTCTAGGCTTTAAGAAAATTTTCTTTCAGGAGCGGTTAACTGTAGTCTTATTGAGGATTGGATAACTCAGATATTACTGGAAAAAAATACTTTCCAAGCAGCCGTAATAATGGCACTTCCCAAAAGGATAATCAATGTCCAGACCTGATTTTTTTGGGTTCCCTCTACCGATCTGAGCCGATTGTCGATGCCTTCGATTTTCTCGTCTAACACTTTAATATCACCTTTGAGATCAGTTACTCCTATTTCTAGTTTGGTTAACCGATCTTCTACCTTGTCAAATCTTTCGTTAACCCGCTTCTCAAGCGAGTCAATCTTCCCCTCAATCCTTGTGAGGACAGCTTCTAGGGAATAAGTAACAGTTTCGTTAGACATTGGGTAAACTCCTATACTGCATCTGGTTGGATATAATTTTATCTTAAGTCTAGGCTTTAAGAAAATTTTCTTTCAGGAGCGGTTAACTGTAGTCTTGTTGAGAATTAGAAAGATCAGATATTACTGGAAAAAAATACTTTCCAAGCAGCCGTAAAAATGGCACTCCCCAAAAGGATAATTAATGTCCAGACATGATTTTTTTGGGTTCCTTCCACTGATTTTAGCCGATTGTCCATGCCTTCGATTTTCTCGTCTAACACTTTAATATCTCCTTTGAGATCGGTTAATCCTATTTCTACTTTTGTCAAGCGCTCATCAATCTTATCGATCTTCCCCTCAATCCTTGTGAGGACAGCTTCTAGGGAATAAGTAACAGTTTCGTTAGACATTGGCTAAACTCCTATACTGCATCTGGTTGGATATAATTTTATCTTAAGTCTAGGCTTTTTGGCATTCCTTACCTCACAGTTAACTTCACTTCTGTCCAACCACTGAGATAGTGTTAGGTGAAAACTTCGCTACTTTCTTGTCACTGATTACCCGTTACTGTTCATTCTCTACGGAAAAACCCTAACCCCTAACACCGATAACCCTAACTGCCAATTTTTTCGGGAACTTCCTAACATCCCATTCATCTTAAAACCCAGATTCCACAGGCAAAAAGGAGGAAATCCAGAGGAGTTTCAGGCTTTTTTCCTAGCCCTCTCGGTTTTCTTTTGGTATAAATTGGGTTATGTGTGCAAAGGAGTGAGCGAGTGACGTTTAGCATCGAACCAAAAATCATCAATCCGCCCAAAAACCGTCATGATTATCAATTGTCGGAAGTAATTCGCTATCGTGCTTGGGTAGAGATTGATCGCTCGGCCTTACAACAAAACGTGCAAAAAGTCAAGGCCTTATTAGCCCCAAAAACGGAATTAATGGCGGTAATTAAAGCCGATGCTTACGGACACGGGGCAGTTAAGGTGGCTAACAGCGTTTTAGAAGCTGGAGCGCAGTCTTTAGCCATCGCAACTATCGGGGAAGGTATCGAACTACGGGAAGCGGGAATCGTTGCCCCAATTATGATTTTAGGGGCAGTCAATACCCCAGAAGAAGTGGCAGCCTTAGCCCATTGGCAATTGCAACCCACCCTGGTGCAAATCGAACAGGTGCAGATTTTTGCCAGCGTTATGAGACGCTTAGAGCAGCGGCTGCCGGTTCACATCAAACTAGATACGGGGATGTCTCGCTTAGGCACACCATGGCAAAACGGCACCAAATTCGTCGAACAGGTTTTAGAGGCTCCTAACCTGAAAATTGCCAGTATATACTCGCATTTTGCCACGGCTGATGATCCGAATCCCGAAATCATGCAGTTACAACGGCAAAGATTCCAACAAGCGATCGCCGAGTTAAAATCAAAAGGTTATCATCCCCCCTGTCTGCATTTAGCCAACTCTGCCGCTACCCTAAGCGATCGATCTCTGCACTACGATCGAGTTAGAGTCGGATTAGCTCTTTACGGTCTTTATCCTGCCGATCATCTCACCGATAAAGTCCCTTTGCAACCGGTGCTGCAAGTAAAAGCACGCATTGCCCAAGTCAAAACCATTGCCGCTGGCTCTGGAGTGAGTTATGGTCATCAGTATATAGCGGCAAAAGACACCCGTATTGCTGTGGTCGGTATCGGTTACGCTGATGGAATTCCCCGCAATCTCTCCAATCGTTTAAAAGTATCCCTGAGAGGACGTTTAGTACCCCAAATCGGCGCAATAACCATGGATCAGTTAATGATTGACGTGAGCGAGATTCCAGAGGTAAAAACAGGGGAAATCGTCACACTTATCGGTAAAGATGGCCCACAGTGCATCACCGCCGACGATTGGGCGCGGGATTTAGGTACGATATCCTGGGAAATTCTCTGCGGTTTTAAGCATCGTTTGCCGCGAGTTATTATTAGCAATGGCTAATTATGGCGGTGATCTTAAAAAATTTCAATTGGCGGCAATTCTCGCTGTTAACTGACTGGCGATATCTGTGATTAATTTTGCCTAAGTAGGTGGGTGGAATTAAATATAAGATGAACGTAGGTTGGGTTGAAGCATGAAACCCAACGCCCGATTATGTTACGCTACCGCTAACCCATCCTACAAATAATTGTGCCTTCCTACTTAGATACTTGCCTTGGTCAAGTGCGATCGCTAATTGTCAGGCTAGATCAGGAGATGAATTCTCCGGTGCTTTAGGTTAGAATAAACAGAGTTAATCGACGGCAACTGATCAGTTTTACCCTAGAGGCAGCGATGACTATAAGCAAAGATATACCCCTACCCCCCGGCAGTTTCGGATTACCCCTATTAGGAGAAACAATCGCTTTTTTGACCGATGGGGATTTTGCCAGTAAACGTCATAATAAATATGGTCAACTTTTCCGTACTCATATTTTTGGCAGTCCCACGATTATTTTATCCGGTACCGAAGCTAACCGTTTTCTCCTCAGCAACGAGAATAAATACTTTGCAGCAACTTGGCCTAAAAGTACCAAAACTCTCCTAGGTAGCGCATCTTTAGCGGTGCATACGGGAGATGTTCACGCTTCCCGTCGTCGTTTAATCTATCAAGCTTTTCAACCCCGGTCCCTAGCAAGTTATATTCCTACGGTAGAAACAATTACCGCTCACTATTTAGAGCGTTGGCAAACTGCAAAAACCCTGTCATGGTATCCTGAATTAAGAAACTATACTCTCGATATCGCCTGTAAATTATTTATCGGTCTTGACCAGGGTTCTGCTACCAAATTAGGAGAAGTTTTTGATACTTGGTGTGCGGGACTATTTACCCTTCCTCTTCCCCTTCCCTGGACAGCTTTCGGCAAAGCATTACGCTGTCGAGAAGAATTACTGCAAGCGATCGAAACTATCATTTTAGAAAGACAAAAAAATGATGACTTAGGCCAGGATGCTCTGGCTATCCTTTTACAAGCTAAAGACGAAAACGGTGAAAGTTTATCCTTAGCGGAATTAAAGGATCAAGTGCTATTATTACTCTTTGCCGGTCATGAAACTTTAACCTCCGCTATCGCCACTTTCTGCCTACAAATGGCACTGCATCCCGATATTTTTCAGCTTGTATTGGAGGAAATAACTAATTTTGATCTATCCACTCCTTTAAGCGTCGATACCCTCAAACAGATGACCTATTTAGATCGCGTTTTAAAGGAAGTTTTACGTTTTACTCCCCCCGTGGGAGGAGGATTCCGTCGGGTAATAGAAGACTGTCAATTTAACGGTTATCATTTGCCGAAAGGATGGGTAGTGCAGTATCAAATCAGCAATACCCATAAAGATAATAATATTTATTCTCGTCCTGAAAGCTTCGATCCCGATCGCTTTTTAGCCGAGGAAAAACCCTACGGATATATCCCCTTTGGTGCGGGATTGCGCGAATGTATTGGCAAGGAATTCGCTCGTTTAGAGATGAAAATTTTAGCCGTCCGTTTAGTAGAAAAATACGATTGGCAATTACTCCCCAATCAAGATATTACCCTCACCACTATCCCCACTCCCCATCCTCGTGACGGTTTACAAGTCACCTTTAAACCCCGTTAACCAGTTAGGATAAAAAAACTTTAAAAACAGTTTAGCGTTTTTCTCGTAGCCGTGAAATTTATTTCACGGCCTTTATTGTCGGAAATGCTCAGATTTTGAGCAGTCGGTGGAACTGACAGAGGTTAATCGGCAGCGGGTAAAGCTTTCGATAATTCTCCATTTTGCTGATGATTTGGTCTATCAAATTCGAGAACTAGGTAACGAATTAAACGCGCTAGGGATTTTTGTAGCAAACCTTCAGCAATTTTTTGTCCCATCTGTTGAGTTTCCGGTTTAGCGATTAGTTTCGTCATCACTGGCACCATAGCCATGGCATCAAATCCTTTCGTTTCCTGTAAAATACTAAAGATGTTGCGAAGATGCTCAAAACTCTTAGCATCACCCAACAATTCTGGGGGAGTTTCTTGCACCGCTAAACCCACCTGTTGCCGGAAATTAACCGTGAGATTAAACCAAGTGCGACGACCGAAGTTATCTAGCGCATTGACTAACTCATTAACTAATTTTTCTCGGATAAATACACCCCTGTCTGACAGAAGAAAATCTAACGCTTGATCGGTGACTTTCTCGAAGTTAAAATCATTAGAATCTTTAGCATTACGCAAGAGATTTTCTAAACGATTCCAGCGAAAAGTACCGTCTTTAAACAATAAATCCCGCAGGGAATCTCGCAACTCCGTGGAAGGATCGGTGAGCAGACGTTTAGCAATATAAGGATAGGCTTTACTCAGTACCTTAAAATTGGGATCGATGCCAATTGCTATTCCCTCTAAAGTCACCATCGAGCGAATAATTAGGGCATAATAGGCAGGAACTCGAAAGGGAAACTCATACATCATCGCCGACATTTTATCGGTGATACTTTTAAAGTTTAATTCTGCCACACTCGCCCCCAAAGCATTACCGAAAACTTCCGAAAAAGCGGGAACAATTGGCTCTAAATTGGTGGTTGGTGATAGGAAGTCTAACTTAACATAATCCTTGGCCAAAGACTCAAAATCCCGGTTGACTAAATGCACCACCGCTTCGATTAAACCGTAGCGTTGATAGGGTTCAATATTGCTCATCATGCCGAAATCAAGATAAGCTAATTTACCGTCGGGAGTCGCTAATAAATTACCCGGATGGGGATCTGCATGGAAAAATCCGTGTTCAAGTAATTGACGCAAAGAACACTGCACCCCCACATTAACTAAGTGGGTGGCATCAATACCCTGGGTCTGAATTTCTTTGATATTAGTTAATTTTGTGCCGTCCACCCACTCCATGGTTAAAACCCGTCTCCCGGTATATTTCCAGTAGATTTTGGGGATGTAAATTTCGGCAATGTGACCATAAAGTTGAGCGAATTTTTCGGCGTTTTGTCCTTCGTGCAGATAATTAATTTCTTCAAAAATACGAGCGGCTAATTCGTCGGTAATTGCCACTAAATCGGAGCGAAGTCTTTTAATATTACCTTTCACCCAAGTCGCCAAACTACGCATGATATACACATCTAAAGTTATACAGCGAATCAAATCGGGACGCTGTACTTTAACGGCGACTTTCTCTCCGGTTTTTAATTTACCTTTGTAAACTTGTCCTAGGGAAGCGGCCGCTATGGGATTGGGGGATAATTCTGCATAAATTTCTTCAGGAGAATAACCTAATTCTTCCTCGATAAAACGATAGGCAATTTCGTTAGGAAAAGAGGGTATTTGATCCTGGAGAGTGGTTAATTCTTCTAAATATAAAGGCGGTACTAAATCAGGCCGGGTAGAGAGAGCTTGACCGATTTTAATATAGGTCGGTCCCAATTTGGTCAACATTTCTCGCAATTGTACGGCCCGTCTAATTTCATTTTTCGGCGATTTTCCCCGCAGTTTATCCGACCAGATACCGATGACAAAAGATAAAACCGGCAGGGCAATTTCGATTAATCTCCCCACAACTTCTAGAGGTCGCCGACGGTAATAGTCGTTAATAACTTGGGGGTTGTAGCGCCAACTTTCGGCTACGTTGTCATCCATGGGGCCGATATCTTCCCGATGCTCTTCGGGAATATGCACGGGCTGCACTTCAACAGTAATCGCTTCTTCGGGTTGCGTCTCTGGGGAGATCATCTGTTCGGACATAGTTCGGTGACAAGGCAGGGTGATTTGTAAACTATTGTAACAAGTATCGGCTTTCCCCGGATGGTTATCGGTGTTTTTGACGATTTCGAGACTGATACTGCCCTGATTATCCCAGGCTCTCTTCGGTTTGGTGGGTAAAATGTATTCTAAGATACAGTCCTGATGGCGAGCGCGTGGAAGGAACCACAGAGACACAGAGGACACAAAGATCGATCACTACTATATAGGGTTTGCTGAATAACTGTGAAATACTTATGATATAAGGATTACAGCCATATTAAATTCCCAAAAAGTCAAGAAAAAGGGACAGAAAACGGCTAAAATTGCTAAAATACCCTTGCACTTATCCGACAAGAACAT
>NZ_JADBVE010000416.1:0-18155 GCF_020245285.1 Microcystis sp. M31BS1 | reverse complement strand
TTAGCGATTTTTGTTAATTGTTTTTTTCTAGAGCGAACTAATCAATTAAGTCTCTTGCCAGATAAGGATTTAGTCGATTTATGCCCCCCTATCGAACCATACCAAGTAACGAAGAACCAAAACTTATAACTGATAACTGATAACTGATAACTGATAACTGATAACTGATAACTGATAACTGATAACTGATAACTGATAACTGATAACTGATAACTGATAACTGATAACTGATAACTGATAACTGATAACTGATAACTGATTTTAGCTGGCTAATTTGAGATCGAAATTACTTTGTTTATTGCCTAATTGCCTGAGCCAACGATAATTATAAGCTAAAGCACCCCAGAAGGTGGGATAAACGGCATAATTAACGCCAAATTCTTGGCAAACTTCTGCTAAAATTGGGGCAATTTTAGGGTAGTGAATATGACAAATTTGCGGAAAAAGATGGTGAACAACTTGATAATTTAATCCCCCTAAGTACCAATTTAAAAAGATATTTTTAGGGGCAAAATCTACGGTAGTTCGCACTTGAAAGATTGCCCATTCGTCTTCGATTTGGTTAGCTGCCGAGGGTTGAATAAATTCGGCGGGTTCCAAAACGTGAGCTAACATAAATACATGACAGGCAAGCACTCCATAGGTCATAAAAGTAATGAGAAAACCGATCGCTATTTCTAGGAGACTATAACCAACTAAGAGAGGAATGCCAATAAACCAAAAGAGATAAACAACTTTTCCGCTCAATAAAACAAATAGATCGATCGCTTTAGGATTGGGAATTTTAATCTCGCCAAAACGATGACGAAAGAGGATGGAGCGCACATCGGAAAATGACCAATAGATAGGAATTATACCGTAGAGAATCGGGATAAATAAATGTTGATAACGATGATACCATTTATGCTCGGCATGGGGAGTCATTCGCACCACACCATCGCCATGAATTTCCAGATCGTACCCTAAAACATTGGTGTAGGTATGATGGAGATAGTTATGACGAAAACGCCAGAGATAACTGGAAGCACCGATGATATAATCGTAGGTCATGCCAATGAGGGAATTAACCCATTTTTTACTAGAATAGCCGCCATGGTTGGCATCATGACCAATGCTAAAACCAATCCCTGCTAATCCTCCTCCTAAAACCAGACAACCGATAATTTTTAGCCACCAGATATCCGGACCAAAAAGTACAAATAGCCAAGCGGCAATTACCCAAGTTAAAATCGTGATCGTCTTCAGGTACATGGCCAAATTATCTCTGGTGGGGATGCCGTTTTCGGTAAAATAAGCATCAACCCGTTTATTCAATTCCTTTCTAAAACCCTGATTTTCGGTAAAAGTTACTCGCATTCCTAATTTTTGTCCTAGAAGTTGATATGACGGCAATTTGTGGCAGCTCAGAGTGAATTTATGAGTCTTTTACTGGTTTACTAAGGCTGTCTCACTATAACTGATAGTTTCTCATCAGTCCCTCATCCATTGTCAGAGAAAGAGGTGCGCTTGGCAAGGGAATCGCTCAATTTCTTTGCTACTCTTGCATAAAATCCTCTGATTTTACCTAATCAGATATCAGATACCTGTAGCCGGTGATAGAGATGAGCGTTAGGTACTTTTGTACTACTATTAAAGCCATTGAAGGCGATCGAGTTTTCTGGTACGAAGTGCCACAATTAAGAAGATCGATCGCTGCGATCGCTGGAAAGGTGGCCGATGACGAAGCGGTGTATCTTGATCTGTGGCAATGGTTACAGAATGATCCTAATAACCAATTAGTCAAGTCCCATTGGATGGTTTTTTTACAATATCGCTCCTCTATGGTAACTCAAAGGGTCTATCAAAATGTTGGCCATCGGATCGATGCTGATTATGAAACCCTATTCTACTATTTGCTGAATTTGCTTGCCACGGCAATCACCAACAATCCTAGCAATTTTTACGGTAACTTTCAGGATAAAAAGACCCAACCGGGATTTTTTCGCTTAATCTTAGAAAAATGGACAGATAAAAAATTGAGAAATACTCTCTATAATTTCCTGCGAGGAGAGTATAAAACTATTGGCAGGACTAATCTCGGTATAGTCAGTCTTTTTAGTGCGAATAAAATTCAAAAAGTTTTACGAACATCGGGTATCTTTACCGAGAATCACCTGCTAATATTTAACTGTTTTCGAGAGGTAAAAAAAGCTTCTCTTAGATCATTAGATAAATGGCAAGAGGAAGATTGGCAACAAGTAATTGATCGCTTACAGCAGTTACAACCGCAAGTTATTCTCACCGTGGGGGAAGTGCAAGCAAAACTCAATCAAATAGGGGAGATAATGCGTAATCACATCGATCCTTCTTACTCTAAATTTGAGCCGACTAATTATGACCATGATAGCAATTACTTTTGGGAAAATCTCCCCAGCAAGAGGCCAAGTCAAGACTTACTACAACAGCAAGAAATCTGGGAAAATATTAATAAGTTATTAATCACTCTTGAGGATGAAGTTAAACAGATTGTATATTATTACTATCATCAAAAGATGACGCAGGTACAGATCGCTAATCGATTGGGAGTTCATCCATCTACTATTAGTCGAGAAATAACCCAATTATGTAAAAAAGTTTATCAGCTACTCTGTGCAAGGGAAGGCAAAGATTGTCCTAAGTTGTTAAATGAGATTAAATTACAATCTCGGCAAAAACAAGAGATCGATGCTTATCTAGAATATTTTTGTCAGTCCTACTTAACTCAAATCTAATCTGCTAGGAGATACCATGAAAGTCAACCTCGATATTTTGCAACAAATTAACCCGAAATCCCTTTGGCTAACTTTTTCGGAAACAGAGATTAAACAAGCTCGATCGATTCTCGGTCAATATTCTAATCAAACCGCCAAAAATCAGGCTTTGATTAATTACTTAGTCCAAATATGCTTAAGCAATTGGCTGAAAGATAATCTTGATTCTTCTCTTCAAATAATACCTAAAAACCATCAGTATCTTTGGGAGTTTATTAACGGGTTTACCTGGCAAATTCAAGATAAAAAAGTTACTACTATTCCCAGTCAAACTATTGACATTGAGGGATTGACAATAGAGCAAGAATGGGTTGATATTCCCGATTTAGCGGCAGATTTTTATCTAGGAGTGCAGGTAGATTTAGCAGAAAAATTCCTCAATATCTGGGGTTTTATATCCAGAAAAGATGTTAAAAATCTCGCAGAATACGATCCAATTTACCATCAATATTATTTGGACAGTGAGCAAATTATTGATGATTTAGATATTCTTTGGCAGAGTTGTTTAGAGGGAGAGAGTGAAAAAGGAAAGCTGGAATCTTTAGCAAAATTATCGCCAGCAGCAGCAGAAAATTTAATTAAAAAGTTAGGTCAAGTTTCACCCTATTCTCCGAGATTAGATATTAGTTGTCAGCAGTGGTTAGCTTTGTTGAATAATCAGCAATGGCGAGAAAAACTTTATCAGCAGCGTCTAGAAATAATTCCCACTAAACTTAGTCAATGGTTACAGGGAATTATTACAGAGAAATGGCAGGAAATCCTCAGCACTATCGACAGTTATCGTCCAATTAATCCAGGTTTTTTGTTGGCTGCTGAAAAAATCAGCAGCCGAGAATCTCCGGCAGATATTCAGCGAGAAATTAGACAACTGTATGCTAGTCAAAAAGAGGTGGAATTTTCGGAACAGTTAACCCCACAGGAAGCTTTAGCAAAACTACAACATCAAACCCAAGATGAAACTATTCGCTGGCAAGCGGCCGAATATCTCTGGAATATCGATCCTCATTATCCCAATGCTGCTATCCGTAAAATGCTCGATGTGGGTAGTCAATTAATGGGTTATAAAATCGCTTTAATGGTGGGAGTTTTATCGACCAGTGACCAGAGAATTGCTGTCTTAATTCGTGCCTATGCCATGGACAATTTTGCCAAACTACCCCCCGGTTTATCTTTGCAAATTAGCGATGAAATAGGCCAATTAATCCCCAGTTTAGAAGCAATAGCAAGGGAGAAACCCTTAGATAGCTATCTGCAACTTTATTTTCTAGCTGATGCCGACGATCGCTTTAATGTTAACCTAAGCTTAGGGGATAGTAGCATTACCGAGCAGTTTAGGATTTAATAGAGATAGCAGAAAATGTCAAGGGTAGAGACATGAGCAGAGTTGTGATTCTGAAAATTGGTGATGGCAGTTTTGAAACGGGATTTTCCGTCACTCTAGAAATTCGTGACAATCATCTCTTGATAGCACCTTTTGCCGAGGGTAAATTAGTCCCTAACCTTGACATTGCTGACGCTTTGCAAAATTATCGTCGAGCTTATTATCATTGGGTAGCAAGTCAACCCAGTTTAGGAATTACCGTTCCTCATAGTATGATCACCCATGCAGCGGTAGGTGATCCTAGAGACAACCTCGGAAAAGCCACTAAAACTTTAAAAGATAGCTTAAATGAATGGCTAAATTCCAGTTCTCTGAGTTCGATACAAAATCGTATCTTGTTCCATATAGGTAATCAGTCAGAAGTAAGATTTTTTATCCAAACTAACCATTTTGATCTACAACAAATTCCCTGGGAGTGTTGGAATTTTTTACACCAATGGTGTCCCGATGTGGAAATTGCTCTTACTATCCAGAGAAATCCTCCGATAATTAACCTGACTTCTCCGATTAATATTTTAGTAATTTTGGGCAATATTGACATCGAAAGCGAGCATACTTCCCTGTGTTTATCCAGTTTGCAAACAGCACTAGGAAACCCATATAAGGTTTCTATGAAAATATTGAGTCCCAGTTCAGAAGTTCCTATTTCAACGAAAAATATTCACAATGAGTTGATCAAAAATCAATGGGATATTGTAGTTTATTTAGGTCATAGTCAAACCAGTAGCGACGGTCACGATGGAGTTTTTATCATTGATAATGATACGGCTTTATCTCCTGCACATAACTTAAGAAATTCCCTAGAAGTAGCTGTTAAAAAAGGCTTAAAACTTGTTATCTGTAATTCCTGCGACGGGTTAGGTATTGGTCGTCAGTTGGCTAATATCGGAGTACCGCATATTATTGTTATGAAAGAACCCATCGCTGTGCGGGTTGCTTTGAGATTTCTAGAAGTTTTTCTTCCCAATTTTCTCGGACATAAATCCCTACAAGAATCCTTAACAATCGCTCGGCAAGAATTAAAATTACACGAATTTGAGGTGGATGCTGCTAGTTCTTCTTTACTGCCTCGTTTGATAGAAAATCCTGAAGAACCACCATTAATTTTACCTTTACCTCCTGAAAATATAGGAGACGATCCTCAAGAAGATTATGGTCAAAGTTGGCCTGTACGTCTATTGCGTCACTGGAAACAAGCTCTGTTATTTATTTTAAGTATTCTGGTAACTTTATCAGTTTTATATTGGGGAGGAGTATTTTCCGATGATGCCAGTAAATACCCAGAAATTAGCTTAGGTGAAGAAATATTATTAAAGACAAACCGACAAGATAACATTATTGAACGGGGAAGACAAGCTTTTAAAAATAAAGAATATAAACAAGCAATTCAGCTTTTTAAAAAATCCCTCGATCGCTTGCCCAATAATCCAGAGATTCGCATCTATTATAATAACGCTCGTGCGGCTTATCAAGACAGAAATCCCTTAAAAATTGCCACCAGTGTTCCGCTTGGTAATAATCCAGAAACTGCTCAGGAAATTTTACGAGGTATTGCTTTATTGCAACAGGAGTTAAACGATGAACAGGCCAAAAACCCCGATTTTCACTTTCTACAGGTAGTGGTCGCTAATGATAATAATAGTGGCGTAGATGCCAAAGATCGAGCCGAAAAATTTGTTAAAGATCCGTCAATTATAGCAGTGGTTGGTCATAATGCTTCTGCTGCTAGTGAAGCTGCAAAAAATATCTATGTACAAGGGAAAATTGTTGCCCTATCTCCCACCAGCTTTTCCCCGAAAATCTCCGGTAATGGCTATGTGTATAAGATGGTTCCCGATCTGGAAACTTTTGCCACAACCTTAAGTGAATATATCCGCGAACAAACTGACAAGCTAATTATCCAAAACCCCACTAATTTAATTTGTTACGATAGTCGCTCTGGGGATAATTATAACTTCGCTCAAAAATATAGAAACATTCTTCTCGGTCAGCAGTTTCAAAAATTCGTTAAAGATGAAGATTTTGACTGCAATATCGAACCAAAAATTAATTTAGATGAACAGGAAATTTATCAAAAAATTGCTCAATATCAAGTAAATATCCTAATGATTGCTCCCTATATTGACGATCTGAAAAGAGCCGTCAGTATCTTTAAGCAGCGTCCCGCACAACAGTTAAACTTAGTAACTTTAGGTTCCCCCACTTTTCAAAGTTATCTCACCCTTGCAGAAGGTAAACAGGGGGTAGAAAATTTAGTTATCACCGTGCCTTGGTATGATCTCACACGAGATAATTATATCCACAGTTTTTGGCAAAATAAGATCAATGTTTGGCGCACTCCCATGGCCTACGATGCGACTAAAGTTATCCTCACCGCTTTGCGAAAGTTATACCAACAAGGACAAAAATTCGATCGAGAATTATTAAATCAAGTTTTAAGAAACGATTTTTCTATCGAAGGAATGACTGGCACTGTTAGATTCGATGAGAATGGTGTCCGCAACATGAACAATAATCCTGATGATCGCCGCTACTTGATTCTACAGGTCAAAAAGGGTCAATTTGTCCCCCTCGCTCCCATTAAATCTGCAGGTCCAGTCTAAACCTTCCTATCCTTGTCAAGACTTTTTACAAAACTTAACCTTACCCACTGCATCAAAGTTAGCCATCACTCCTAATTAACAGGTAATACCTCTAGGAGACAGACGGCATGAAATTGTCAAAAAAATTAACCCCAAAAGCCTTGATTTTTTGGCTGATCGGTGATAAGGCAGGAAATTCTCTCGTTGCGATCTGGAATTGGTTGTGGGGTATTCCCATCGAATCCGGCGGCAAAATTGCCGTAGAATCGGCCAGAGAATCTCTAGAATCGATGCAAAAATCCCTAGCGGAATTGACAGAATCGGTGGCGAAAGTAGTATCGGCCCAGCAATCAGCCCAAGCACAATACGAGGCAAAAAAACAGGAACACACAAACTACTTGCAGCAGGCTGTCACCGCTCAAAAAAAAGGCCTTCAAGAAGCGGCAAGACTAGCTATGGTTAAGGTTCTCTCCCTAGAAAAAATTCTACCCGCCATGAAAGATCGGGTCGATAATGCCGAAAAAGTGGTCATTGCTGCTAAGGAAAAACTTCGCAAAGAGCAGGAAAAAATCGAGCATTATAAGTTAGAAATGAGCAACTTAAAAGCGATTAGTTCCATGAATGAGGCTTTAGGTAAAATAAACGAATTTGATAGTAGTCTCAACCTCAATACCTCCTGCGATCGCTTTGAGGATGCCAATGAAGCGATTAAAGACCGTTATCGAAAAGAAAACGCCTATAGTGAATTAAGCGAGAACTATAGCGAGAAATTAGCTCAAGAAATCGATTTCTTAAGCCTTGATGACGAAATTAACCGCCGTTTAGCCGAATTCAATCAGCAAAGTTAAGGAGTAAAGCGATGACAAAGACTGGCAAAAAAGCGAGCTTACCGCCAATTTTCTATATTTTACTGGGGTTGATCGTTTGGTTTCTTTTTCCCCAAATATTGGCAATATTTGCCCCAAAAGCCGATAATAATCCCCGCATGAGTTACGGCAATCATCTCCTGATCAAAACTAATTCTAACACCATCAAAGAATCAGCGATCGCTGCCATTGCTCAAGGTGATCACCAAGAAGCAGAGCAACTCCTGCAAAAATCCCTCGCTCAACGTCCCAACGATCCCGAAAGCGTAATTTATCTCAGCAACCTGCAAACTGGCTCAAATCCCTTTAAAATCGCCGTTGTTGTGCCAGCAACAACTAATCCCAACGTCGCTCAGGAAATATTGCGAGGAGTCGCCAGCGCACAAACCCAGATCAATCAACAGGGAGGGATCAACGGCAGAAAACTGATGGTTATCGTGGTTAATGACGATAATCAGCCGCAGATATCGAAAGAGGTAGCCGGTGAATTAGTCAAAAATCCCGATATTATCGCCGTTATCGGTCATAATGCCTCCGATGCCAGTTTAGCCGCCGCTCCCATCTACGAAAAAGGTGGTTTGGTGATGATTTCTCCCACCTCTCTGGCTAATAATCTCTCCGGTGCGGGAAATTATATCTTTCGTCTGGTGGCTTCTAACGGCAAAATTACGGAAATATTAGCAAATTACATAGTAAATACTGCTAAAGTCCGGAAAATTGCTTTTTGCTACGATTCTCAAGCTCCTGATAATATTTCCTTTAAAGATGAGTTGATGGCTAATGTGGCGAAAAAAGGCGGTCAAATTGTGCCGATTGTCTGCGATCTGAGTGTCCCCAATTTTAAGGCCGATCAAGCCCTTAATCAGGCGATTTCTGGGGGTGCTAACGGCCTATTTGTCGTCGCTCATGTTGATCGTCTCGATCCCGTTTTTGAGGTTATTCGCTCCAATCGTCAGCGTTTGCCTCTGTTTAGTAGTCCCACCCTCTACAATATTCGCACCCTCGAAGATGGCGGCAAAAACGTCCAAGGTTTAACCCTTGCCGCACCCTGGCACCCCTCGGTTAACCAGACTTTTGCCAATCTTATGCAGGAACAGTGGCGCGGTCCGGTTAGTTGGCGCACAGCCACCAGTTTTGACGCTACACGGGTGATTATTGCCGGTTTAAGGGAAAATCCTCAACGTCAGGGCCTACAATCCAGGCTGCGCTCCAGCAGTTTTCATCAAACAGGGGCCACCGGAAAAATTAGCTTTGATCCTAATACTGGCGATCGCGTTGGTCAACCTGTCTTAATTCAAGTGCGCTCGACTCCCTCTGGTGAGCAGTTTGTCCCTTTACCTTGAAAAGTTCCCAGTCCACAAAAGTCGGGAGAGTTGCCAACTCTCCCCCCCAAAAAATCTCAAAAATTACAATTATTTCAATGTTCAACCCCGAGCAAGAAATGAATGACTCATATGTTAAAATATGCCTAATTAGGTAGGTTTTAAAAATTGTCAGATGCTCCCTTATTGAGGGGGCATCTGCACCCCCCTTATTAAGGGGGGCAGGGGGGATCAAAGGCAAAATCTATCTTCAATTAAATTATAACTACTTACTTATGGACATCGTTATTATCGAAGATGAAATTGAAATCGCCCATTTGATTCAGCAAACTTTAGAGCGGGAATCATTTAATTGTCATCTGGCTTATAATGGTAGGGTAGGACTAGAACTATTTTATCAAAAGCAACCAGACTTAGTTATTTTAGATTTAATGTTACCGGAATTAGACGGACTAGAATTGTGTGCTATAATTCGCCAAAAACCTGGGACAAAAGACCCCTATATCCTAATGTTAACCGCTAGGGGAGAAGAGATTGATCGCATTATCGGTCTATCTACGGGAGCCGATGATTATATGGTCAAACCCTTTAGTCCCCGGGAATTAACCGCGCGGGTAAGAGCCTTATTAAGACGTAGTTTAAGACACGATAGTCAACCCCAGCAACTCCATCGCAGCCGTCATTTTATTATCGACTTAGATCAACATTCTGCTGTTCGTAAATTGGAGGGAATGCCCGAGGAAACCCTCGATTTAACCACCTTAGAATTTAATTTATTAGCTACCTTTGTCAGTTATCCCAATCGCGTCTGGAGTCGCACCCAATTAATCGATAATCTCTGGGGAAATGATTTTTTTGGCGATGAAAGGGTAGTAGATACCCATATCCGACGCTTACGCAAAAAAGTAGAACCCGATCCTGCTAATCCGATCTTTATCAAAACTGTAGTCGGTGTCGGTTATAAATTTGAGGATGACATTATTTAAAGACTATTGATCAGTTATCAGTTATCAGTTATCAGTTATCAGTTATCAGTTATCAGTTATCAGGTGCGAGTTTTCAGGTGTGAGTTTTCAGTGAATAGTATTAAGGGACAAGCTCGCAGCTGCCTTTTTACTGTTTACTGCTCACTGTTTACTGCTCACTGTTTACTGTTTACTGCTCACTGTTTACTGTTTACTGCTCACTGTTTACTGACCAACACCCCAACCCCAATAAAAAATTCTCCCTAAAGGCATTTAAGCAGTCTTTAACCCTTATGTGCTACAATTTTTGAAGATTTTGCCATTCATTTAGGTTCAATCAGGGATCACAGCCTTTTCAGGGAAATTTTATGACAAGTAACTACGGCGCGGAACAGATACAAGTTCTCGAAGGGTTAGAACCAGTCAGGAAGCGGCCGGGGATGTATATCGGTACGACTGGGCCGCGGGGACTACATCATTTAGTCTATGAAGTGGTGGACAACTCGATCGATGAGGCCCTAGCGGGTTACTGTACTCATATCGAAGTGGATATCAAGGCCGATGGTTCCGTCAGCGTCACCGACGATGGCCGGGGTATTCCCACCGATGTCCACCCGACCACGGGTAAATCTGCTCTCGAAACCGTTCTCACTATACTTCATGCCGGCGGTAAATTTGGCAGTGGTGGTTATAAAGTGTCGGGAGGGTTACACGGAGTCGGGATTTCCGTCGTTAATGCTCTTTCTGCATGGGTCGATGTCACCGTCTGGCGCGATCATAAGGTACATATCCAACGCTACGAAAGGGGTATCCCCGTCACAGAATTGGTCAGCAGTCCCAGTCAAGAGGAAAAAACGGGAACTAGGGTTAATTTCCTGCCGGACACCGAAATTTTTAGCCAAGGTATCGAATTTGATTACAGTACCCTCTCCGGACGTTTACGAGAACTAGCCTACTTAAATGCCGGTGTTAAAATCACCTTTAGCGATTACCGTCCCGAAGAACCCCACATCGAAACCTATTGTTATGAGGGGGGTATTAAAGAATACGTCGCCTATATGTGTCGGGAAAAAGAAACCCTGCACAAAGATATTATCTATGTATCGGGGGAAAAGAACGGAATTAATATCGAAGTGGCGTTTCAGTGGTGTATAGATGCCTATAGCGACAATATTCTCGGTTTTGCTAATAATATCCGCACCATTGACGGGGGAACTCACTTAGAAGGATTAAAGGCAGTTCTGACTCGTACTTTAAATAATGTCGCTCGTAAACGCAATAAAATTAAAGAAAACGAGCCTAATCTAGCGGGGGAAAACGTCCGCGAGGGTTTAACCGCCGTTATTTCCGTAAAAGTCCCCGAACCGGAATTTGAGGGACAAACCAAGACCAAATTGGGTAACACTGAAGTCCGGGGTATTGTTGATTCCCTGGTGGGGGAAACTCTCAACGAATACCTAGAACAAAATCCCCAAGTGGCCGACACGATTATTGAAAAAGCAGTACAAGCGTACAAGGCGGCGGAAGCAGCCCGACGGGCCCGGGACTTAGTACGACGGAAATCGGTCTTGGAATCCTCCCCTTTACCGGGTAAATTGGCTGATTGTAGCGAAAGAGACCCAGAAAAGTCAGAAATTTACATCGTTGAAGGGGACAGCGCCGGCGGCTGTTTTCATGGTGATACAGAAATCGCCCTTGTCGATGGACGCAACCTCAGTTTTAAACAGCTAGTGACCGAACAAGCGCAAGGAAAGGAACATTTTTGTTATACCATTCGTGACAATGGCACGATCGGGGTTGAACGAGTTATTAATGCCCGCATCACCAAAAAAGACGCAGAAGTAATTAAAATTACTCTCGATCATGGTGAAGCGATTATTTGTACTCCTGACCATCTTTTCCTGTTAAGAGATGGTAGCTATAAACCTGCTGCGGCTTTAACTCCAGAAGATGCTTTAATGCCTTTGTATCGGAAATTGTCCGATCTTCGTGACCCCGGAATCACCATTAACGGTTATGAAATGGTCTGGAATCCCGCTTCCGATTCTTGGTTGTTCACTCATGCGATCGCTGATGGGTATAATCGTTGGCAGGGAATTAACACAATCAAGAAAACTTACTATCAAAAAACCCTAGCGACCTTAAAACAAATTGAGATCGATCGAGGTTATATTGATTTGGAAGCTTATCAAAAATATCGGCTTCAGACGCGGGATAAATCAATATTGCGATTCGATTCTTTCTGCGATCGCTACTTTGATGGTGATAAAAATAAAGCCTTAGAAGCGGTGGCTAATTACAATCATCGAGTTGTGGCGATCAAGCGATTAGAAACAAGATTCGATGTCTATGATATCGAGGTTCCTCATACCCATAACTTTGCCCTTGCTTCCGGCGTTTTCGTCCATAACAGTGCCAAACAGGGGCGCGATCGTCGTTTTCAAGCGATTCTACCTCTGCGGGGAAAAATCCTCAATATCGAAAAAACCGATGATGCCAAAATCTACAAAAATACGGAAATTCAATCCTTAATTACGGCCCTCGGTTTAGGGATTAAAGGAGAAGATTTCGACCCCTCACAATTGCGCTATCATCGCATTGTTTTAATGACTGATGCTGATGTGGATGGCGCACACATCCGAACTTTGTTGTTAACTTTCTTCTATCGTTATCAGAAGAATTTAATTGACCAAGGTTATGTATATATCGCCTGTCCTCCTCTCTATAAATTGGAACGCGGTAAAAATCATTCCTACTGCTATAGCGATCGAGAATTACAGCAAAAGATAGCGGAATTTCCCTCCAATGCTAACTACACAATCCAACGTTTTAAAGGGTTAGGAGAAATGATGCCCCAACAACTTTGGGATACTACTATGAATCCCGAAACTCGCACTTTAAAACGGGTAGAAATCGAAGACGCAGCCAAAGCTGAGGAATTATTTACGATTCTTATGGGCGATCGAGTTGCCCCCCGGCGAGAATTTATCGAAACCCACGGACCGCGTTTAAATCTTACAGATTTGGACATTTAAACGGTAACTTTGGGCTGTGTTAGTCTAGGCTAATACAGCCCCCGATAAAATCCCTAAATCCAGTTACTAATCGGAGGGTTAGGGATTCAAGGAAACTGGGGTGCATTCCACGACTTCATCGAAAAAATCAGCCGGCAGCGGTGGATTATCGGGGTCTTCTAGGGCATTTTTGGCAATTTCCGCATCGTTCATCCCTTTAACTTTCTCCCAGTCCGTTTTGGCTTTCAACTTCGCCCACTGTTCGCGGGTGACTCTGGTAATATGTTCTTCGTTCACGGTTGTTAGCCCTCCTAGCACTAATTATTCGACGAACCGAGCCACGCCATGTATAGTGTGATTTTAAACTAACTTTTGGATAGCTGCTACTAACTGCTCGATTTCCGAGGGCAAAGTGAAATAATGAACACAGGCACGCACACAGAGGGGGTCGAGGAGAGTTCGCAGTAAAAACCCTTGTTTTTCTAGCTGTTGCACTAACTTTTGTGGGGTGATAGCCGAGTCAATTTGAAAGGAAACTAAACCGGATTCCGGTGGAGAATTTTTTAAACATTTCACCCCTTTAATATTCTTTAATTCTTCCCAGAGATAAGCCGCTAATTGACAGATTTTTTCGTATCTTTGTCCCCCATCACCCCAGGTGTTATGTACCGCAATAGTTGCCCTTAAACCCTCAAATTGAGGATAGGCAGAAGTGGCCACTTCAAAGCGTCTGGCATCCGGTTTCCAACCGATAGGCTGTCCTCGGTTATCTGTTTCAACACCGCGCCAACCGATAAAAGTGGGCTGTAAACTAGGGAAAATTTCGGGACGAATATACAACCCCCCCACACCGGCCGGTCCACACCACCATTTATGACCCGTAAAAGCATAACAATCGGCGGCAGTAGTGCTTAAATCTAAGGGCAAACAACCCACGGATTGGGCAGCATCCACCACCACTAAAACGGGTTTTTCGGTGACGGAATTATCATGACAAAGTTGCGAGATTTCCTTGAGGGGTAAAACCTGTCCGGTATTCCAGAGAACATGACTAACCACCAAAACCCTAGTTTTTGGACGTAGATGAGCGGAAATCACTTCTATCGGGTTGCCACCGTTTAAAGTTTCCCGAATAGGACAAGTGGAGATTTCCAGATGATAACGACGGGCAATTTCCCGAACTGTGGCCATAATTCCGGGGTGTTCACAATCGGTTAGTAAAATATGTTCCCCCGCTTGCCAATCAACTCCCCAGAGGGCGATATTACAGCCCACAGTGACATCCTCGGTGATAGAGAGATTGCTGGGGCTAATTCCCAACTCCTGAGCCATTTCTTGCCTGAGAAGTTCCGTTTTTTTGGTAATCCAATCGTTTACCTGTCCTGAAAAAGGCCCCTTTTGTTGGAGAAAATTATGGGCATCGATAATTGCTTCTAATCCGGCCTTGGGCAAGGTTCCCTGACCACCGAAATTAAAATAAACTTTATTGCTAAGTCCCCGAAATTCCTGTCTTTGTTCGGCTAAATCCGCTTTACTAACGGGGCAATCGAGGCTATTTTCGTCTAAATTCTGCATAAGCGAGGAGATGGGGGGTCAGTTATCAGTTATCAGTTATCGGTTATCAGTCAGAAGGTGTTGGGTTTTGGGGTTTTAGGGTTTTAGTTGAATTCCCCATTTCCCCATTTCCTGACGACGGACGACCGAAGGCTGAATTCTATCGACGGATTAAGTCGCAATTGTCACAATAGTATTAGAGTAGAGGAAACATACTTGGGAATGTTTTCTTTTTTTAAGTTTATTATTTTTTACTTTACCTCACAGGTCCAGGAAAGCTTAACTTTTCTCCTTGATAGAATGCTACTGACCGATGATTTACTTCTAGACTACCAACGTTGTCAACGCCGTGGGTTTTTAAATCTCTACGGCAATAGCCAAGAAAAAGACCCTGAGCGAGATTTTTTGCTTAAATTGCGCCAGGAGAGTCAAATTCACGTTAAAAAAGTCCTGCAAGACTCCTATCCCGATTATTGTTCCCTGACTACCCCCAGCACTGATATTTTGGCCGCCGCTAGGGAAACGGAAGCTTTGATGCGTCAGGGGGTACCCTGTATTTATCACGGAGTCCTTTTGCAATCTACCTATCCCGTCTCTTTAACCGGTTCCCCGCATTTATTAATTAAACAGGCAGGAGAGTCGAAATTTGGCGATTGGGTTTATTATCCCCTCAATATTCAACTCGGGCGCCGTCCTAAGCCTGAATATAAGCTGCTGGCTACTTTTTACGCCTATTTATTGGCTAGTATGCAGGGAGTTTTTCCCAGTTATGCGGAAATTGTCCTACGTCGTCATAATCGCTATCGGGTGGAATTGAATCTCTGGTTAACTAAACTAGAGGAAATAATCAAAAAGTTCGGCGCCATGGTGATTAATCGCCAAGAACCAGAAGTTTTTATCTCGCGTCAGCGTTGCAGTTTATGTCATTGGTATAGTCACTGTTATGGTATCGCCCAAGCGAGTCAACATCTTTCTTTAGTCCCGGGGGTGACTCCTAGTCGTTACCAATTTTTACAGTCTTTGGGGGTTTCCACCATGGAATCCCTGGCGCTTACCTGTCCTACCCGTATGGGGGAGGGGATGGGGTTAGAGGTGGCTAATCAGTTACAATTACAGGCCCAAGCAATTATTGAAAATCGGCCCTTTCGCAAAAGTAACGGCAAAACTGCTTATTTGTCTCCCCTACCGAGGGCCGAGATTGAATTTTATTTTGATATCGAAGCGGAACCAGAACAGAATTTAGATTATCTTTTGGGGATTTTACGGGTTGATTATCGAGTTAATACCCAGCAATTTTATCCCTTTTTGGCAGAAAAGCCGGAAGATGAAGGCAGGATATGGCAGGAATTTTTAACCTTAGTCATGCAGGATTATCAAGCACCAATTTTTCACTTTTCTGAGTACGAAGTGGAAACAATTAAGCGATTGGGTTATCTTTATAAAACTCCTTCTTCTTTGATTAATCAGTTAGTTTCTCGCTGTTTTGATCTGCACTATCATGTAGTTAACTCGGTAACTTTTCCCGTGGAAAGTTATTCTTTAAAATCCCTCGCTAACTGGATTGGCTTTCAATGGCGCGACCGGGGAGTAAGCGGGGATCAATGCGTTTGGTGGTATGACCAGTGGTTAAAAACAGGAGATCGGACTTTATTGGCGGCTATTTTGCGTTACAATGAGGATGATTGTCGCGCCACCTTTAGGCTAAAAGATTGGCTTGTAAACTTTTTAATTTGATTCTAAAGATTTATGACAAATAGGGGGTAATGTAGCCGCTGCTACCCGTAGCCGTCAAGGGAAAATGATAGGCTATGGATGTGAAGACAGTCCCCTCACCCAATGGTGATCCCCATGTTCTCCCCACTTTTTCCGCTTCTACTCCTACTGCTTTCCTTCCTTAGTCTTCTCTGGTATCAAAAGACCGATAATGATATTTTTAAAGCTCTTGCCGTTAGTAGTTTGATTTTTGCAATTATTTGGGGCTTAGTTCTCGTTCACTGGTCAATTCACCTGCTGGGACTGCTGTTATTGTTAAAATTCAGAACCCCCGCTTTCAGCTTGGTGCGCGTGCCTAGATGGTGATGGTTTGACCCTAATCTTCCAACTGTCCGGTAGGTACTTCGATCGCCTGTACATCGATCGTACCGGGAGGGGTGAGAATAATAAACTTACCCCCTGCCACTTTTAATGGTTCACCACAGTTAGGACATTGGCATTCCGTGCGATTAAAACCCGTAAATTCGTAGCTGCAGACGGGACAGCTATCTTCAACTAAATTGCGTCGTAACCACCAGCGAAAAATACCCCAAGCAATCACAGGGGAAATGATTAGGAATGCCACGAGAATTAAAAAACCATTGACTAACCAACCCAGTCCGATCGAGCCTAACAACAATCCGACTAAAATCAAAGATAAGAAACAACCCAAACCAGAATCATTGACAGAATAGCTGCGGAAAAAGTTGTTATTCACGGCTCAACCCTCGATTCATCAAAGCTGCAATTATCTTTAACCTAACACACTCCCAACACATTAAGTAGCTGGTTATAATTAAATTAAAAATGGATTTTAGGTTCGATCCCCCCTGCCCCCCTTGATAAGGGGGGTGCCGATAGGCGGGGGGATCTGATAATTTTTAACGCCTACCTACTTACCACGGTTAAATCTTCTTTTTGACTCACTGGTTCCTCACCCTATTCTGCCTTGGCTTTAGTTTTGAGCGAGATTATCCAGATTGACATCCTCACCAAATCTGCTGGCGAGTGGGTCGTCTGCTCGCTTCAACTTGTTATAATAGGTCGATACCTATCCACCATATCTCTAAAAACCATGAGCGATCCTCGTCTGTCTCTAGTGGCAGCTGCCCGAAGATTTTATCAACTGGGTTGGATGCTTGGCACGGCGGGTAATTTATCCGCTAAAGTTGATGATCATAGTTTTTGGATTACTGCCAGTGGCAAAAGTAAAGGTAAACTCACAGAACAGGATTTTGTGCGCGTGGATCTGACGGGAAAAGTCAGAGAATTAGCTCATCGAGATAATCGTCCTTCGGCCGAAACTAGCATTCATCAGGTGATTTATTGTCTCTTTCCCCAAGCGCAAGCTTGTTATCATGTCCACTCAGTGGAAGCGAATTTAGTTTCCCGTTTTGCTCGCGAGGACAAGTTATCGTTACCTCCCTTAGAAATGTTGAAAGGTTTAGGTATTTGGGTAGAAAATCCTCAAGTATTTATGCCGGTTTTTGCTAACTATCTCGATGTGCCGAAAATTGCCGCAGAAATAGAAAGTAGATTCTCAACTTTCCCCCCGGAAATTCCCGCTTTACTGATTTCTTACCATGGTGTGACGGTGTGGGGTGAGTCTCTAGAAACTACCGAGAATTATTTAGAGATAGTTGAGTATATTTTTCGTTATCTAGTGGCAGCCTATCAATTGACATACTCCCACCGTCAAGCTACGCTGTGACGGGGGATTCTTTCCACATCGCTGTTAGAAATTCCTTGTTCAACGAGACAGCTTAGATTCTCAATGTCTCCACTGAAAACCCAGAGACCGGACTCTCCCAAGGCGTTTGGGTCGGTTTCTGTTTGCCCAACAGTACCGTTGAGATGATTTCCCAAATATTGCAACCCTTTTTTAAGAATATTTATTGCTGCATTATGATCCCTATCCAAGACTGTTTTA
>NZ_JADBVE010000415.1:0-17832 GCF_020245285.1 Microcystis sp. M31BS1 | reverse complement strand
CTGAAATGGGGCGAAAGTCTGTGGACTCTGTGTAAGACAGTACATGGTTTTTTAACTGTGGTATGCGACGGTGGTGGAAGCAGAAACTTAAATCGTGAGGTTTAGGAATCGCCGCCCTAAAAGTGCGGCGAGGATGTCAACGGCGGTCAGATTGCCATAATCAGGGATTAAGTTGCGGCTTAAGACAGAACACTGTGGAAGGGACGGGGAGACGAGGAGAGGTGAGATACTTGCCCAACTCCCCCATTCCGAAACTGTCCCGCTTGAAACCGGTAGCCCTTCACCGTTCCCAGGGGTGACTGCCATTGCCGCTCAACCTCCAGACGTATCTGCCGGCTCTGGCTGCTCGAACGAGTTCTCAGTGGGCGTAACTGACTCCGCCGGCTTGCTTCCTGGCAAGATCTCAAAGTCCGGGGTGAACTGGACTAAGAGGCTCTGGAGTCGCACCAAGACCTGAGCATCGCCCTCTAGCTTCACCTTCCCTTCGCCAATCAGGGCAGGAAATGTGGCTATCCCAGCCATAATCAACTCCAGATCGCTACGGTCGATCGTGATGGTGAGATCAGGATTTTTGGCCTGGAATCCCTTGATGTTTGTCAGGGTTGAATTACTCATTTCCACCGCAAATTTCTCACCGTTGTCCGGTGTGAGCAAATTGATGGTGAATTTCATCCCTTCCGCTTTCTGGCTATCTAGACGAATGCCGATGAAGTCGAGCCAGAGTTGGGTGGACATGGCGCGAACCGTATCGGGGGTGACTGTCTTGGCCGTGACCCCCTTGGGGAAGCCATTTCGTAGTTCGTAAGCGGCGGCCAGAAAGCTGTTGCGGACACTGGGGCTTTCTTTCTGGTAGCCAATCTGCTCAAACACATCGGCCAGGAGGTCTTTAGCTGCCTGGTTCTGGGGTTCAGCATAGACCAGCTTGTTCAGTATCTCCATGGCTTCGCGGTATTGGCCTCGAGCGTGCAACTCCTGACCTTTGGCCAGAATCTTATCCGCACCCCCCATCATCTCGACGTAGAGCGGAGCCGATTCCCTCGGTGACAGCGGAATTAATGTGGCTGGATTGGCATCCCAGTAGCCCAGGTAGCGGTTAATCACGGCACGGCTATTGTGTTCCTCAGAACCGTGGTAGCTGTGGGCAGCCCACTGTTGCTGCAAACTTTCGGGCAGCTTGTAAACATTGTGGATTTCATTAATGGTCACGCCCTGGTTAGCTTGGTGCAGCACCTCGTTATGCAGATGGGCATAGGCATCCCGCTGGGTTCGCATGACTTCCTGAATGCGATCGTTGCCCCAACGGGGCCAGCTATGGGAGGCAAACATCACCTCCGCTTGCTGCCCGAACCTATAGAGGGCTTCATTAATTTTCTTCGACCACTCCAACGCATCCCGCACCAATGCACCCCGCAGCGTGTAGATGTTGTGGATCGTACCGCAGATGTTTTCTGCTGCCCAGAACGCTTTCCAGTCAGGGAAATAGGTGTTCATCTCGGCGGGGGCTTCGGTGCCTGGCGTATTCTGAAATACCATTTTCACCCCGTCGATGGTCAATTCCTCAATGTCCTGCTCGATGTAACGGGTGGGTTCAATCAGTCCGGTGTTGCCCGCTGCGGTGTTCTTGCCGATCGACTGATCTACATGGCCGAACGGGCTGCGCGGCAATAGCAGGCCGTACTGAAAGAATGCCCGGCGGACCATCGCCGTCCCCGAATAGACGTTTTCGGCGATCGCATATTCCATGAAGCCAACGGGGGCGATAATCTGCACCTTCCCGTTCTTCACATTCGCCTCATCCACCACACCGCGCACCCCGCCGTAGTGATCGACGTGGGAGTGGGAGTACACGACGGCGACCACACGACGGTGTCCCAGGTGTTCATTGACCAGTTCCAGAGCGGCTTTAGCCGTTTCCTTACAGGTCAACACATCAAATAGAATCCAACCTGTATTGCCCTTGATGATCGTCATGTTGGCCAGGTCGAACCCTCGCACTTGGTAGATCTTGTCCGGCAAGACCTCATAGAGTCCGTAGGCCATGTTCAGAACTGCCTGGCGCTGCAATGAGGGGTGAATGCTGTCGAAAACGCTGTCAAAGCCCCGCAACAGGAACTCGTAGCTGCCCATATCCCAAGCCACGTTACCCGCCTCTGCTATGATTTGTTTGTAAGGTGGGGCGGCAATAAAGCCTTTTTGGGCCTCTTCAAAATCCCGTTTGTCCTCGAACGGCAGGGTCTGGCGCCAACCGTTCTGTAGTTCGATGGTGAACGGGGAGGGCATCTTGCCTTTTGGATCGAAGTGCTTGTTTTTCATAAGGAGTGGTGGGTAATTAATGCGAACAAAAACAGAGACAAGACCATGAAACAAAAAAAGATAGCCAATACACTGCGTAAAGCCTTGCTAGAAGATGGCAAAATGGAACGCGCTCTTTATGAATACGAACTAGAAGAACACCTAGACTACTGGTACGAAGGTCTCAAGTCCGACCGTGATCAGTTTGTCTTTGCCGTCACGGAAAACTCCGGTGACGTGGCCATGGTATTGATTACCCCAGATAAAACTATCTACGTCAATGAGGCGGCCAGAGAGAAACTCTCGGAATTCTGGATAAAAGCTTATAGGAACAATATAAATCGATTAATTCCCATGATGGCGGACAATTTGGCCAACGATATTATCTCGGTGACAGGCGTTAAAATGGTGTCCCCAAACCAGAATCGGCGATGGGTTAGTTTGCGCCCGTAGAATTAAAGTGAAGAGATGACGGGAAACCCTGAAAAACTATCCGCCCTTACCAATTGCTCGGTAAGGGCGGTGTAGCGGGTCATCAGAATCGACACCAGACTGCCGGAAGGAACTCCAGCTAGTCTAAATCTTGTTTAGACGTGGGGGTCTAGAGAACAGCCCCGGCGCACAGCCGGCTATTGTCGATTAGGAGACCCATGCTTTTACTACTTTCTACCATCGACATCACCTCCTGTATCCCTGAACGGATTGATTATCAAATTTATCTGTAATTAGCTTAACGCAGCTGTGCGGAAAAAATCAAGGCCGGCAGCTAAAAATTTTTTCGGCAGGCTTAGTTGGCCCCCAAAATGTAGGTGAAGATAGGAAGCGTGCAGATTCTTACCTTGCCACCCTTCGGCATTGATCTCACTTTTGGGGAATGCTTGCAGTTGATAAATCGGTGCGTCGCTTACCCCGCTTAATTGGGAGCGATGGAATTCATGGCCGCGCACTGGTTGACCTGCTTTGAGCAGGATCGTCTCCTGTTGGGCGATGGCTTGTCGATAACCTAGGGTTAACTTCGGGGACATTATAGCAGATTGGTGGATTATTTGCAACATAAAATGATTTTTTTGCTCAAAATCAACTATTTTGTCACATAAATACATTAATCCGCCACATTCGGCGTAGGTGGGCATTCCAGAGGCGATCGCTTTTCTCACCTGGGTTAAGATAGGGGTGTTAGCCGCTAATTCCGGGGCAAAGATTTCGGGAAAACCGCCACCAAAGTACAATCCTTGCAGGTTTTCGGGCAAATTTGCTCCTTGCAAGGGACTCCAAAAGATTAATTCTGCGCCTAAATTGGCTAAAATATCGAGATTATCGGGGTAATAAAAGTTAAAAGCCTTATCTCTGGCAATACCGATACGGATAGGGGGAAAAAGCTTATTTGCTCCTGGGGGATTTTTCGGGTTCTCTTGGGGAGAAATAGTCAGTAAAGGCAAGAGAATGTCCCAATTAAAGCAGTTTTGGGCAATAGAAGCCAGTTGATCTTGCAGTTGCCTGATTTCTCCTAGTTCATCCCTGGGAACCAATCCTAGATGGCGATCGGGAATTGTCAGGGAATCTTGACGAAGCAAAACCCCAACAATCGGCATATTGATGGATTCTAGGGCGGTTTGCAGTAATTGCAGATGGCGATCGCTGCCAACCCGATTGAGGATAACTCCGGCTAGATGGAGATTTTTGTCTAAAGATTGATAACCGCGGACAATAGCGGCGACAGAGGTAGATAAACGACTACAATCGATAACTAACAGCAGAGGAAGCCTTAAAATACGGGCAATATGGGCGGTACTGGCATAATCGGGAAATTGAGTATCGCTTAATTGAATACCATCAAATAGCCCCATTACCCCTTCAATCAGAGCATAATCGACATTTTGACAATGTTGGGCAAAACAGGTTTTTACATAGTCTTCAGAAGTTAAAACCGGATCGAGATTGCGACAGGGGCGACCGGTAAAATGAGTATGGAACATGGGATCGATATAATCGGGCCCGACTTTAAAAGATTGCACTCGATCGCCACGACTGATTAAATAGGCCAAGATTGCCAGAGTAATCGTAGTTTTACCGACTCCGCTTCTTTCTCCTGCGATGATCATTATTAGTTGTTTTTTTTCGAGATCGAGCTAGACTTAATTAACCTGTTACACAATCAAGTTTCAAGCTTGCCAACGGCTAATAGAGTCAATTTTGGTCGCTAACTGCTCCCTGTGTCAATCGACTTTTTTTTATTAGCGGCGAAATCGATTTGACCACGTTGAGGATCATTGTCATCATCTCTAGACAACCAGCTATTGTTCTGACGTTCCCCAAAACCAGAGACTTCCTACCTCACAATTAAGATAACGGCTAGATTAGCTGACCAATTTTGTTTAGCTGTTAATTTTTGTAAAAAAAACATCGTCTGTATCCTATTGTACAGATAGACTAAAAATATCTAGAAAAAGCAGTTAGATCGGCAAGAGGGAAAAGGTAAAAACCCTGACTGGGAGATGACGGGTAAATACGCAAATAAGCCTGAATTACCGCTCTAAAATTGGCTTTACCGACAGCAAGAGACCAGATTAATCAGGCAAATATCGTCAAATAAACTAATCAATATAGCTTCTTAGGTGTCTGGGAGTGAAAAGGACAGAGAACGGAGCTTTTTTAGTTTCTATAACTGCACTAATCAGAGACCTGGAACTTAGCTCTAAACCGACAACTAAATTATCAGGAGAATTGGGGTTATGCCGACTCTACACACGCTGACCAATGATAGTATCTCTTGTCCCTTGCCCGATCGCGTGGAGAACGTCAATTTCTACTACGAATTAGAAAATCAATTTCATCCCACCTACGGCCTCGAAAACCTAGGCATGAAAAATCTCGGTCGCGTTTATCGCAATCTTTCCGTACCGCAATTAGTCGAACAGGCGATCGAACGTCATGAGGGCGTTTTAGCCGATAATGGGGCTTTAGTGGTGGAAACGGGTAAATATACCGGTCGTTCCCCCAAAGATAAATTCATTGTCAAAGAGGCCACCAGCGAAGAGGAAATCGACTGGAATCAGCATAACGTCCCGATTAGCGAGGAAAAGTTCCAGCAGTTATACCGAAAAGTCCTCGCCTATGTGCAGGGAAAAGACCTATATATCTTCGATGGTTACGTCGGGGCCGATCCTAATTGTCGCTTTGGCGTGCGCGTTGTCACCGAAATCGCCTATCATAACCTCTTTGCCCATCAGTTATTCCTCCGGCCCAGTGCGATCGAACTAGCTGCCCATGAAACTGATTTTACCGTGATTGCCCTGCCGGGGTTACAGGGAGATCCCGAAGATGACGACCTGAACAGCGAAGCCTTTATCGTCCTCAACCTAGCCAAAAAAATCGTTCTCATCGGTGGCACTCGCTACGCTGGCGAAATCAAAAAATCCGTCTTCTCGATGATGAACTACCTGATGACCAAACAAGGGGTTTTACCGATACACGGTGCCGCTAACATGGATAAACACGGTCATACAGCCCTCTTTTTCGGTCTCTCCGGTACGGGGAAAACCACCCTTTCCGCCGATCCTAAACGCAGCCTCATCGGTGATGATGAACACGGTTGGTCAGAAGACGGCATTTTTAACTTTGAAGGCGGTTGTTATGCTAAAACCATCCGTTTAAGTGCCGAATACGAACCCCAAATCTGGGCGGCGATTCAATTTGGCACTATTCTCGAAAACGTGATCCTTTCCCCCGATAATCGCCTTCCCGACTACGATGATGGACGTTTGACCGAAAACACCCGCGCCGCCTATCCCCTGCGTTATATCCCTAATTGTGCCGTATCTGGCATGGGAACCCACCCGAAAACTATTATCTTCTTAACTGCCGATGCTTTTGGGGTACTGCCACCAATCGCCAAATTAACCACGAACCAGGCGATGTATCATTTCCTCTCCGGCTATACTAGCAAATTAGCGGGAACGGAACGGGGAATCACCGCCCCACAGGTGACTTTTTCCAGTTGTTTCGGTCAATGTTTCTTCCCTCTGTCACCCCTCGTCTATGCCCAAATGTTAGGGGAACGTTTAGAACAACACCCCGAAACCTCCGTTTATCTGATTAATACCGGTTGGTCCGGTGGTCCCTACGGAGTTGGCGATCGCATTTCGATCAAACACACCCGGGCTATGGTTTCCGCCGCTTTAAATGGCGATTTAGAGGAAGTCGTTTTCCATCCTCATCCCATCTTTCAAGTTCTCGTCCCCGAAATTGTCCCCGGAGTTCCCAAAAAAATCCTCGACCCGCGACAAGCATGGCAAGATGGCGAATCCTACGACCTACAGGCGCGAGAATTGGCCCATCGTTTCGTGGAAAATTTCCGTCAATTTACCACTGCCTCCCAAGAAATAATTGCAGCCGGTCCAATTTGGGAATAACAACATCAAGGAATCGGTTATCAACTAGGGTTTGCGGCAAAAAGTTTGTTGGTGGGGTTATCAGTTATCAGTTATCAGTTATCAGATTTGAGTTTTCAGTTCACTGTTTACTGTTTACTGAAAAAAGGCTCCCCACTTCCCCACTTCCCCCTCTCTGGCGCTCCCTAAACCCTTCTATTGCCCATAGCTTGTCCGGCGAGATAACCGGTGGTCCAGGCGCTTTGAAAATTAAATCCCCCCGTGACTGCATCGATATCTAGTACCTCCCCGGCAAAATATAACCCCGGACAGATTTTACTTTCCATAGTTTTAAAATCCACTTCCTGAAGATTCACTCCCCCACAGGTAACAAATTCCTCCTTAAACACCCCTTTCCCTTTGATTTGATATTCCCCCTGCTGTAATTCAATCATCAATCGATTGAGAGTATTTTTAGATAATTCTGCCCAGGGAGTTTCCGGGTTAACAGTCAAGTAACTTAATAAACTCTGCCAAAGACGCTTGGGTAACTGTTCAAAGGGACAATAATTAAAAAGTTTTCTTTTGGGATATTCACTTTTAGTTTGTAAGATAATTTCTCGCAATTTTTCAGGATGATAATCCCCTAACCAATTAATTATTAAAGGCATTCGGTAATGATGCTCGTGAAGTACCCGCGCTCCCCAAGCAGAGAGTTTTAAAATAGCTGGTCCACTAACTCCCCAATGGGTAATTAATAAAGGTCCGATTTGTTCTAATTTGCTTCCCCCAAGACGAACGCGCACTTTATCCACAGTAACCCCTAACAAATCTTTCAGACGAGGATCGGCAATTTGAAAGGTAAATAAAGAAGGGACTGGAGAGACTAGAGAATGACCTAAATCTTGAGCGGTGCGATAACCAAAAGGACTACTTCCCGTAGCAATTAAAAGCTTATCTGCCCTAATTTGCTCATCTCTCTTTAATTCAATTAAAAAACTTTCTTCCTGTTTTTTTACCGATTTAACTGGGGAATTTAGCCTTAAATTAACCCCAGCAAAAGTCGCACTTTCCCGCAGACAATTAACAATAGTTTCAGAATTATCGGTGCTGGGAAACATTCGTCCATCCGCTTCTGTTTTGAGTTTTACCCCTCGCAATTCAAACCATTTAATAGTATCTTGGGGTTGAAACCGACTAAAAGCTCCCCGTAGTGCTTTGCCACCGCGAGGATAATAATTAACCAATTGGGAAACGTCAAAACAATGATGGGTGACATTACAGCGTCCCCCTCCCGAAATCCGCACTTTCGCCAGAGGTTCTTTTGCCGCTTCTAGGATAGTAACGCCAGCTTTTGGGTTAGATTCTGCCGCTTTAATTGCGCCAAAAAATCCCGCTGCCCCGCCACCAATTACGACTATTTGAGTCATATAAGTAAGTGGTTATAATTAAATTGAAGATAGATTTTGTCTTTGATCCCCCCTGCCCCCCTTGATAAGGGGGGTGCCGATAGGCGGGGGGATATCCCTTGATAAGGGGGGTGCCGATCCCCCCTTAATCCCCCCTTGATAAGGGGAGTGTCTGATAATTTTTAACGCCTACATACTTATCAAGGAAAAAGTTAAGTTTAAACCGCCAAAAATCGCTGAATGACTTCTTGACTTAATTCGCTCGTGAAACCGGAAGCAACAATTCCCCCTTTCTGCATGGCGTAATATCGATCAGCTTGGCGGACAAAATGCAGGTGTTGTTCTACTAATAAAACGGCGATTCCTTTACTGGCAACAATACGCCGCACCGCTGCTTCGATTTCGAGAATAATTGACGGTTGAATTCCCTCCGTGGGTTCATCTAAAATTAATAATTTTGGTTCCCCCACTAAAGCGCGAGCGATGGCTAATTGCTGTTGTTGTCCACCGCTTAAATCTCCTCCCATCCGCGATAACATGGTTTTTAAAACGGGAAATAAATCGAAGATTTCTTCGGGAATTGTGGCATTTTTTCTCCTTGTGGGTAAAGCTTCCAAACCGAGAATTAAATTCTCTTTTACCGTTAGACGGGGAATAATATCCCTCCCCTGCGGCACATAACCCAGTCCTAATCTGGCTCTTTGATCTGAGGTTTTATTAATCAGGTTTTCTTGCTCATAATTAATTGTTCCCGCTCGCGGTTTTAAGATACCCATTAGGGTTTTTAATAGGGTAGTTTTACCCACGCCATTACGTCCGATTAAACAGACCATTTCTCCCGCATTAATGTTAAGATCAACATTTCTTAAAATATGACTTTCTCCGTAGTAAACATTGAGATCAGATATGTGTAACATTGTCAACCCTTTTTAATTAATTTTAATCGTTTGATTCTTTATTCTTCCGAGGAACCTAGATAAACTTCAATAACTTTCGGATCATTTTGAATTTGCTCCATATTCCCCTCACAGAGAACAGTTCCTTGGTGTAAAACCGTGACTTTGCGGGCAATTTGACGGACAAATTCCATATCGTGTTCAATGACAATAATTGAATGACTTTCCGCTAGATTTAATAACAAATTACCCACGTTTTCCGTTTCCTCATCGGTTAATCCTGCTACGGGTTCATCTACTAGCAGTAAATCTGGTGACTGGGCCACTAATTGACCAATTTCTAAGCGTTGTTTTTCGCCGTGGGAAAGTAAAGAAGCGGGTAAATCAGCTTTAGCAGTTAACCCGATAGTTTCCAATAAACCAATAACTTTTCTGCTATCTTCTAGAGGAGGACGACCGAAAAGAGTTGAGAAAACATTTTTATTACGGTTGCTAACTAAATCGAGATTTTCTCGGACAGTTAGATTTAAATATACCCTAGGAGTTTGGAATTTGCGACCAATACCTAAACGAGCGATCGCAAATTCGGGAATTTTGCGGAGATCTCGACCTTTAAATAATACCCGTCCGATGGTGGGTTGCACTTTCCCCGTAATCACATCTAAAAAAGTGGTTTTTCCCGCACCATTGGGACCGATAATCACCCGCAATTCTCCCGTATCCATACTGAAATTAAGATTATTGAGAGCTTTAAAACCCCCAAAACTAACGGTAAGATTCTCGATTTCTAAGATTTTTCCAGTCATAATTTCTAAGAGGGAATAGGGAAGTATTTTCAGTGAACAGTAATCAGTGAACTGAAAACTCACATCTGATAACTGATAACTGATAACTGATAGCTAAGATCACTTATGCTCTAATTCTTCTTTTTCCAGTTGCACTTCTGGATCTTCCTCAATACTAGGATAGGTAATTAAAGTTTTGCGGAAACCAAAATGAGTCAGCAAACGTTTGATTCCACCGAGAATACCATCGGGAAGCACTGTCACCACAATTAGGAATAAAGCCCCTTGGAAAAATACCCAGACTTCTGGCAATTGTTCGCTTAAAAAAGTTTGGGCCATGCGTACCAGTAAAGTACCGATAACTGCCCCCACAAGGGTAGCACGTCCCCCCACAGCCACCCAAATCACCATTTCAATGGAAAAAGCCACATCCATAGAGTTAGGGGTGATAATTCCCGTTTGCACGGTGTAAAGAGCGCCGGCAACACCGGCAATTGCCCCAGAAATGGCAAAAACTAACACCTTAAACCAAGTAGGATCATAGCCAGAAAAACGAACCCGCACCTCATCATCGCGAATGGCGACTAATAAGCGCCCAAATCTGCCCGTAGTTAACCAACGACAGAGGAGATAAATAGCCAGTAAACAGACAATTGTGAGTAAATAAAAGGCCACTTGAACGGCATCGGAACCCACCAGTAACCCGAAAATTGTTTGGGTATCGGTTTTTAAGCCATTAGTGCCGTTAATTAACTTTTGTTGACCGTTAAAAAAGTTAAAAAATACCAGTAAAGCCGCTTGGGTCAAAATCGAGAAATAAACCCCTTTAATGCGATTGCGGAAGATTAAATAACCTAATAATCCTGCCACAATCGCTGGTACAATAATTAGGGCTAGAATTGTCAAAGGTAGGGAATAAAAAGGTTGCCAAATAAAAGGTAATTCTGTCACCCCGTAGAGAGTAAAAAATTCGGGCATTTGTCCAGGGGGTAACTGAAGATTTAGGTACATGGCCAAAGCGTAACCACCGAGGGCGAAAAAGATACCATGACCAAGACTTAATAAACCGGTATAACCCCAGATTAAATCTATGCCCAAAGCGACAATAGCAAGGGAAAGAAATCGCCCCAATAAACGCAAACGGAAAGCCGACAAAGCTAAGGGAAGTAACAGTGCGAAGATAACCACTAAACCAACAATAACAGCGATTTCCGTGATTAACTTTTTCTTTTCCCGTTGTCGGGATTCGTTTCTAGTGATGGTTTCGGTAATCATAATCTATAACTCGGCAGTACGTCCTTTAGGAGGAAAAATTCCCGCAGGTTTGAATTGCAAGAAAGCAATAATTAAAGCAAAAATCATCACTTTTGCCATGCTAGTGGTGGAGAAAAAGGTGAAGAAATCCGTTAGGGGTTTTAGTGCTTCTACGGAACCAGATATCAGAGCAAAAGTTCCCGAACCAATTAAATAATTAGCCACACCTATCGCCATGGCCGCGATAATAGTTCCTAGGAGATTACCCACTCCCCCCACGACCACTACCATGAAGGTATCAACGATATAATTTTGTCCCACATTTGGACCGACGGAACCTAAGAAACTAATCGCACAACCAGCAACTCCAGCTAATCCCGAACCGAGGGCAAAAGTCAAAGCATCCACTTGATTGGTTGGAATGCCTAAACAGGCACTCATCTGGCGATTTTGGGTGACGGCACGAATGCGTAAACCCCAAGAAGATTTATTTAAAAACCAATAAGTCCCTAACAAACAAATGGCAGTTAAAATAATAATAAATATACGGGTGTAGGGCATTTGAAAACCCAGTAAAGGTAAACCTCCCCGTAACCAAACAGGAGCGGTGACATCGACGTTTCTGGCACTAAACCAGGGTCTAGCGAGAACGGGATTAAAAGATAAAAGATACCCTAATAATCCAGCGATAGCTAGGGATAAAGGGAGGGTGATACCGATAGCTAAATTGCGAATTCTCTCCCAATCTAGGCGACGACTTAACACCTTCATAGCCCCAAAAAATAAGAGACAGAAAACTATTAAACTAATTACTAATAAGCCGTTGACACTTCTGACAAATTGCTGCAGAATTAAGCTGACTCCCCAAGTGGCCAGCAGCGTTTCTAGGGGTCTGCCGTAGAGAAACCTAATCACCCCCCTTTCTAATAATAATCCCGCCAATCCCGACACTAAAAAAGCGATCGGTAGGGCGAATAAAACATAAGTATCAAAGAAGGGAGAACCGAAACCTTTAAAGACATTTTGCACCACAAAAGTACTGTAGGCCCCTAACATCATTAACTCACCGTGAGCGAGATTAATTACCCCCATCAGTCCAAAGACAATCGCTAGTCCTAAAGCGGCCAGCAATAGCACAGAACCGATGCTAATACCATTAAATAATCCTTCCAATAATGCTGACACTTTTCGTTATTCCTGTGCATTTTTAAGCTTTAAAAAGTGGGGTGAACAGTAATGTCCACCTCACCCTCGTTATTGTCTGGAAAAATTACTAAAACTAGGATTTTTCCATTTTGAATTTACCGCCCTTGGCCGGATCAGTCCAGTCACAGGCAAAGCCCTTAGTTTCGGGGACAAATTGGTTCCAAGGTTGCGGATCCACTACCCCCGGAGTTGACCAAACGATGTCAAATAGACCATCATCTCTCACCTGACCAATGCGGACGGTTTTGGAGATATGATGATTGGGGAACATTTCCACCGGTCCTTCGGGAGCATCGAATTTCTGTCCTACGGCTGCGGCGCGAACTTTGTCGAGATCATCGGCGGTTGCCGCTTGTTCCACCGCTTGCTTCCAGAGATAGACCATAATATAGGCCGCTTCCATGGGGTCATTGGTCACGCGATCCTCACCATATTTAGCTCGAAAAGCCGCAACAAATTTCTTGTTAGCGGGGGTATCTACGGTTTGGAAATAGTTCCAGCAAGCGTATTGACCGAGGAGATATTCCTTACCGATCTGTTTGACTTCTTCCTCGGCAACACTCACCGACATGACCGGATATTTATCGGGAGTTAAACCGGCCGCTTGCAGTTGTTTAAAGAAAGCCACGTTACTGTCACCGTTGAGGGTGTTGAAAATAACGCCGCCATCGGGTAAAGCTTGCTTAATTTTGGTGATAATCGGGGTAACTTCCGTGTTACCTAGGGGTAGATAGTCTTCGCCCACGGTTTCTCCGCCTTTCGCCTTTAACTGCTCTTTAATAATCGTGTTGGCGGTGCGGGGAAAAACGTAGTCGGAACCGACGAGGAAGAATTTTTTCCCTTTATTTTCCAGCAACCAAGTCACTGCCGGCTCGATCTGTTGGTTGGGGGCAGCACCAGTGTAAAAGATATTTCTAGAACACTCTTGACCCTCGTACTGGACGGGATACCAGAGCATATGGTTTTTGGCTTCAAACACGGGTAAAACTGCCTGACGACTGGCGGAAGTCCAACAACCGAAGACAGTCACAACTTTGTCCTGATCGATCAGTTTGGTGGCTTTTTCGGTAAAAGTTGGCCAATCGGAAGCGCCATCTTCCACCACTGCCTCGATCTGTTTACCAAGAACACCACCGGCGGCATTGATTTCCTCGATCGCCAGTTTTTCCGCATCGACTACGCTGGTTTCACTGATGGCCATGGTGCCACTGAGGGAGTGCAGAATACCCACCTTAATTGTCTCTCCAGAAGCCGGGGCGGGACTAGCAGCTGGGCTAGGACTGGCCGTGGGGGTTTGGCTTTGATTGCCACCGCAAGCTTTTAACAGAATACTGGTTCCCAAAGCGGCAGAACCGTACAGGAGAAATTTACGTCGTCCTAAATTTGACATGATGATCTTGAACTAACCTCGCTGACAATATTAGCTACTTCACACGGATGTTTTTGCTGAGGAGATTTTCGGGAATCTTTCTACGAATATCTGTGTGATATTACGGCTAGGTTAGCAGATTTTTTGTAAATTTCGCTACTTTTTAGATGTTTTTTGTAGTTTTCGCTACTTTTTAGGGAAAAATTAATTATTTTTCTGGAATTTACCTCAGTTTTTTAGCTATCAGGAGTCGGGAGATAGGAGACAGGAGACAGGAGACAGGAGACAGGAGACAGGAGATTATTTCTATTTATTCTTCCGACACCCCACACCCCACACCCCACACCCCACACCCCACACCCCACACCCCACACCCTGCCCCCAGGAAAAGCTTTTTGCCGCAACCCCAATGATCAATCCGAATCTGGCCAAAGCAGCCGGACAGCAAGCAGAGCAAAACCAATGGCCGCTATCGCTTTTAAGATCTTAGCGGGGAATAATTGCGCCATACTGCCCCCCGCGAGGACTCCTAAGAAACTGGTCAGGATTAAGGCGGTAATTGAGCCAAAAAAGACAGCTTTAGGTGATTTGGAACTGCCACCGAGAGCGATCGCTACTAATTGACTTTTATCGCCGATTTCTGCCAAAAAAACCGTGATAAATGTCAGTCCGAATAATTGCCAATTCATAAATTCTAGGGAGGTGGGAAGCTTTTTTCAGTCAACAGTAAACAGTGAACTGCTCACTGATAACTGCTCACTGATAACTGATAACTGATAACTGATCACTGATCACTGATCACTGATAACTGATTGCTTAGAGAATATCGCCGATCAGTAAACCAGTGATCAAAAGGAGAAGGATAGCGACACCGATATCTAAGGTTTTGGGGGAAAGACGACGAGCAATCCAATAACCGATCAGGACACCGAGGAGACTGGTAGCGATTAAAGCGCTGGCTGCCCCGGCAAAAACCACCCAGGGGGATTGGGATTCGGCGCTGATGAGAAGGGTGGCTAATTGGGTTTTATCGCCGATTTCAGCCAAAAATACGGTTAGGAAGGTGGAACTAAACACCGTCCAAAAACTCCAAGAAGGTGGATGCTCAGGCTTTTTCTCGGTTGAGGCGATCGATTTGCTATCACTCATCGGCTAATTTAACAATATCGGGTTATAATTAAATTTAAAATGGATTTTAGGTTTGATCCCCCCTTAGTCCCCCCTTGATAAGGGGGGTGCCGATCCCCCCTGCCCCCCTTGATAAGGGGGGTGCCGGTCTCCCCTTAATAAAGGGGGCATCTGATAATTTTTAACGCTTACCTACTTAACAGTATCAGGTTAAGAAATAATTTTCATACTTTTTTCATTTTAGCCCGACCGGTTTTCTGGCGATAGTTTCTGCTGTTGATTACGCTGTCTCCCCCCCCTCAATAGTTAAAAAACCCTAGTTGATCGAGGTAGAGTTTCCATCCTAGAGTTTAATAATTATTAGACTAGGACGAGCGCAAATCGCTTGGAGGTATAGCCCCTATGACCAGTGAAAGTGTTGTACAGGACAGAGATTATACTCTGATTATTGACAAAAGTGGCAGTATGTCCACTGCTGATAAACCCAGCGAGAAAACCCGTTGGCAAATTGCCCAAGAATCCACCCTCGCCTTGGCTAGAAAGTGCGAGGAAATTGATCCAGACGGCATCACTATCTATCTTTTCTCTGGACGTTTCCGACGCTATGATAATGTTACTTCCGATAAGGTGACACAAATTTATCAAGAAAATGAACCCATGGGGAGGACAGACCTAGCAGCTGTGCTGCAAGATGCCCTTGATAATTATTTTCAGCGCAAAACTGCCGGCAAAACTAAACCCAACGGAGAAACTATTCTGGTGATTACCGACGGAGAACCAGATGATCGCAAAGCGGTGATGCGTCAAATTATCGAAGCTTCTCGAAAACTCGATAGCGATCAAGAATTAGCCATTTCTCTGATTCAAGTAGGCCATGATCGACAAGCGACCGAATTTCTTAAAGCTTTAGACGATCAGCTAGAATCGGCGGGGGCCAAATTCGATATCGTTGACACAATTACTATCGATGATATGGAAGATATGACCCTAGCGGAAGTTCTTCTCAACGCCATTACCGATTAATTTCTAGCCAGTAGGGGTGATATCTCCACCCCTACTTAATCAGGATTTAACTGCTAGTCAGGGCGACCAATTTATCTTTTTCCTCATCGGATAATTGCTCCGATTGTCCCGTGATTTGTTTGTAGATTTTGAGATATTCCAAAGCGGATTTATACCAACTAAAATCTTGAGTCATTGCCCGTTGCTGTAGTTTTTGCCAATCCTGTTTATAACGAAAACTTTCCCAAGTCCGGATCATACAGGTAAACAGGTCTAAAGGTTCATAGCGATCGAAACTAAATCCCGTTCCTTTTTCCTGAATCGGGTCGTGGAAAGACACCGTATCGACTAAACCACCAGTGCGGCGTACCATGGGAATACAACCGTAACGCATGGCCATTAATTGGGAGATGCCGCAGGGTTCAAAACGGGAAGGCATTAACAAAGCATCGGCCCCCCCATAGATGCGACGGGAAAGGGCATCACTATAGAGAAGATGCAGGGACATTCGCCCCCGGAAACGGGAAGTCATCTCCCATAGTTGGGTTTCATAATAGCGATCGCCTGTACCCAAAATAATCAATTGTGCATCAGTATAGGTGAGAAAGCGATCTAAAATTTGCATCACTAGATCAATACCTTTTTGTTCCACCAAACGCGTCACCATCCCCATGACAAAGGCATTTCTGCTGACCTGTAGCCCCACTTCTTCTTGTAGGGCAATTTTATTGGCCAGACGTTTTTCGATGGTTTCTGGGGTAAAATTCTGCTTAAGATAAACATCTTTAGCCGGGTTATACACCTCCGTATCGATGCCATTGACAATCCCCACCAGATTGCCGGAAATATAGGACAATAATCCCTCTAAATTTTCGCCATAAATGGGGGTCTGTATTTGACGGGCATAGGTGGGAGAAACGGTGGTGATGCGATTAGCAAATTGAACCGCCGCGGCCATGGTATTATCGCCCTGCATATACCAAGGACACCAAGTCATTTTTTCTAATGCTTCGCGCCAAGGACCCTGGTAGGCGAGATTATGGATAGTAAAAACGGTGCTAATATCGGGGTCTTGGTGCATCCAGACGGGAATCATGCCCGTGTGCCAATCATGACAGTGAATAACTTGCGGTTTCCAGTAATTCCAAGCGAATTCCGCCGCACCATTGGCAAATAGGGTAAATCGCCAGGCCTCATCTTCGCCTCCGTAGATACTGCGTCCAGAGAAAGCTAGATGACCAAAGAGGTAGAGAGGAATATCCGTATCGGGTAAAACCGTCTCATAGACTAAAAAATCCTGAAACATGGCGAATCCTGACCAAATGGGTTCGGAAGGGATGTCCATTTTTTCCTGGAGAAAACCGTAGTAGGGTAGAAAAATCCGCACGTCATGACCTAGCTGACGCAAGACTTTCGGTAATGCCCCAATTACGTCTCCCATTCCCCCAACTTTGGCCATTGGGGCGGCCTCGGCACCCACAAATAGAATTCGCATACTCTTCCCGCTTCACTTCACGACGACAAGAAATTTTAACAGATAAAACCCCCCTAGCAGGATTTGCCAGCAGGTTATTATCGGATTAGCCTAGATTTTTCTTTCACCAACCAGAGAGCCAACGAGGGGAAAATTAGCTGTTTTGGACATTATTAAGTTTTGTAGCCTTTTTTTGCCGGCTTTTTATTCGGAATAAGTGTTTAAGATTTTGGATGGACTCTACCAAAGAAGACAAAGTAAACTATAGCAATCCTAAATCATTTTCTAAAAACAACTGTATTGATGAATTTTAGGAAAATCAAATTTATGATCGATCATCAATACAAAATTCAAATAAAAATTTGACAATCTTAAAAGACTTGCATAAATACCGGCGTTGTCAAATTGAAAGATGCTCCGAATCAGCTAGGAACTGAAATTACTTTGATAGCAAGGATAGCATTGCATCTTGACAATTAGTGTTTAATGAACGAATAGTGCCGATGGTTGGGCTTAAGTGGGGAACAAGAGTCGCTCGATTTAGCAGTGGAATTAGCCCTACAATCGGCGTAGGGCTAATTCATGAATTAGCCCTACAATCGGCGTTGTCAAATTGAAAGATGCTCCGAATCAGCACCGGAGCATTG
>NZ_JADBVE010000414.1:0-9255 GCF_020245285.1 Microcystis sp. M31BS1 | reverse complement strand
GCTCCAGCTACATCAAATGTTCCCAAAAAATATAGAAGAGCTAATGCAAATTAGCCGCTATCGGTTGAAGGATTACATCAAAGGACAAAGAGCGATATCGCTTGCCCTATCTACCTTCTAGCTCGCTTGTCCCCCTCTCAGCTATTATACAGAAACTTTCTGTATAACACTCTCCAGAGTAAAGATATAGGTCAACTTTCTGCATAATACTCTATTTAGGCGCAATCGCCAGAAGTTTTCCCCATATCACCCCACATCTCCGAACATTTGTCAAGACTCCCAGCGAAAAATCTGGGTTTGTTCACACAGCTTAATTAAGAGTTGTAACTTTTAATGAACAGGAAGGGAGTCTAGGGCTGAGAGCTTGCTATAGTGAATCCTAGCCGTTTTTTCACGGCTCGTCATTATCACGTCAGAGCCTTTACTCGTCTCAATCATCATCCCAGAGTAAAATCAATAATCCCTATGGTCAGCACGATCCAAAAACCAGAATTCGAGGAAATCCGTCCGGGTATAAAAGTTCCCGCTAAAGAAACGATCCTCACTCCCCGCTTCTATACCACTGATTTTGAAGCGATGGCGGAAATGTCGATCGCCGCTAACGAGGAAGAACTGAAAGCGATTTTAGAGGAATTCCGTACCGATTATAACCGGCATCACTTCGTTCGCAATCAAGAATTCGATCGCTCTTGGGAGCATATTGATGGCGAAACTCGCCGCTTATTCGTGGAATTTCTGGAAAGATCCTGCACGGCCGAATTTTCCGGCTTTCTTCTCTACAAAGAACTCGGCAGACGTTTAAAAAACAGAAATCCCGTTCTCGCAGAATGCTTTAACCTCATGTCCCGGGACGAAGCGCGTCACGCTGGGTTCCTTAATAAGGCTTTATCGGATTTTAACCTCTCCCTTGACTTGGGATTTTTAACCAAAAGCCGTAACTACACCTTCTTTAAACCGAAATTTATCTTCTACGCCACCTATCTTTCCGAAAAAATCGGTTATTGGCGCTATATCACCATTTATCGTCATCTCGAACAACATCCCGAAGATCGGGTTTATCCGATTTTTAACTTCTTCGAGAATTGGTGTCAAGACGAAAACCGTCACGGGGACTTCTTCGATGCGATCATGCGCGCGCAGCCTGATATTCTTAACGATTGGCGCGCTCGTCTCTGGTGTCGTTTCTTCCTGCTTTCGGTCTTCGCTACGATGTACCTCAATGATACTCAGCGTTCCGGTTTCTACGCCATTCTTGGTTTGGACGCTCGCGAGTACGATAAGTATGTGATCGAGAAGACCAATGAAACCGCCGGCCGCGTCTTCCCGATTGTTCTCGATGTGGATAGTCCTGAATTTTATGATCGCCTAGAGATTTGTGTTCGCAATAACGAGGGATTACGGGCGATCGATAGCGAAAACAGTCCCGCACCGGTTAAATTCCTGAAGAAATTGCCTATCTTCGCCTCTAACGCTTGGCAATTCCTCAAATTGTACCTGATGAAACCGATTCGGGTCGATAAATTAGCCGGTAGCGTCCGTTAAAAAGTTTGTTTTCTTGAGACATGGTGAGGGTGGGTTAAACCACCCTTTTTTTGTCGATAAAATTCTTAAGAAAATCCTCTAACATTTCTATCCTCGCTAGACTGGATCCTAGGGGTGTGAACTAGGTTTTTACTTTTTACTTTTCACTGTCAAAAATATGGCTATTTATAGTGAATTACCCACAGGACAACGTCTCTATCTCGATAATCAAGGGCTGCAGACGATTGTAACCCTCGCTAGTGGTGCGGTGGGACAACAACAGCAGTCTAGCAGTAGTTTTGCCACAGGAGTTTGGACACAAGAACCCCAAATAGAGATAATTCCCCAAGGGGCAATTATTGAAATTATCACTGAAACCGGACCCCACAGAATCCAAATTCAAGGAAGCAGTATCGGTTTTTCCTCCCCTCATACCTCTGGAGTTTCTCAGTCCTCTCAATCGACAACCGCTACCAGTTTCTCCTCCCCACCGATGCAACCAATGCAACCGATGCAACCGATGCAACCGATGCAACCGATGCAACCCATGAAAATGGGTAATATGTCGATGAATTTTGCCCCCATGGAAATGCAAATGGGAGATATGAAAATGAGCATGGGAGACACAAAAACCGTCAGTAAAGCCCAATTTTGTAGTCAATGCGGGGCAAAAGTAGCGGCAACCGATCGCTTTTGTAGTAGCTGTGGTCATCAGTTACAGCGATAAAACCTGTTTAGCTAAATCTATAACTCCTTTTGGGGCAAAATTTTGTTTATATTGGCTGAATTGACCCGCAGAGGGGGAATATATCCCCTATATGGTTTTAATCCGAACTGAGGTTAACCACGGCTAATTCTAATGTTTGCCCTTCCTTTTCTAGCTCCTTTTTGCTAAAACTTAAAACTTCATCTAGACAATCAATTACCACCGTATCCCCTTCCATAAAAGCTTGTTCGAGAATTTTTGTGGCTAAAGGATTCTCTAACTCCCGTTGGATAGCACGTTTTAAAGGTCGCGCACCGTAGGTAGGATCGTAACCAACAGTAACGATATGATTTTCTGCGGCCGTAGTTAATTCTAGATTAATTTTTTGTTCTCCTAATAATCTTTCCAGACGCTGTAATTGCAGACGAACAATGTAACGCAATTCTTCTTTTTTCAGGGTATGGAAAATAATTAAATCGTCGATACGATTCAAAAATTCGGGACGAAAATGACTCCGCAAAGCTGTTAAAACCCGTTTCCGCATCTCCTCATAATCGGCATCTTCGGAAACATTTAAAATATGGTCACTGCCAATATTACTGGTCATGACGATAATCGTATTCCGAAAATCCACCACTCGCCCCTGAGAGTCGGTAATGCGCCCATCGTCAAGCACTTGTAATAAAATGTTAAAAACATCCCGATGGGCCTTCTCCACTTCATCCAATAAAACCACAGAATAGGGACGACGACGCACCGCTTCCGATAGTTGTCCCCCTTCCTCATAACCCACATAACCCGGAGGCGCGCCGATTAACCGGGAAACCGCGTGTTTTTCCATGTATTCCGACATATCGATGCGAACCATGGCTTCCTCGGAGTCGAACAGTAACCCCGCCAAGGCCCGCGCTAACTCGGTTTTACCCACTCCTGTGGGTCCCATAAACAGAAATGAACCAATCGGACGGGAGGGATCTTTCATTCCTGCGCGTGCGCGTCGAATCGCCGCTGCTACTGCCGTGACCGCTTCATTTTGTCCGACCACTTTTTTCTGTAAATGAGACTCTAATTCTAATAATTTTTGTCGTTCTGATTCCATTAAACGATTGACGGGAATTCCCGTCCAACGGGCAACTATTTCGGCAATATCAGCATCAGTTACCTGTTGTCTTAACAGGGTCGAACCTGCCGCTTGAATCGTTTCTAGTTCTTTTTCTTTTACTTCTAATTCCCCCTGTAAAATTTCTAGTTTGCCATACTTTAATTGGGCTGCTTTATTGAGATCATAAGCTCGTTCCGCCTGTTCCACCTGTAGGCGCAATTGTTCTTCTTCCTCTCGTAACAATTTAATTTCCTCGGCGATATGTTTCTCCGTTTGCCATTGGTCAGCGAGAGGCTTTTGTTTACTTTCTAATTCCTCAATTTCTTCGATAATTCTTTCTAAACGCTCTTGAAAAGCTCGATCTTTTTTCTCCTCTTTTTCTAAGGAGAATTTTTCCATCTGTAACTGCATTAAGCGACGATCTATCATTTCCAAATCGGCGGGTTTAGTGGTACTTTCTACCTCTAATTTTGCCGCCGCTTCATCAACTAAATCGATCGCTTTATCCGGTAAAAAACGATCGCTAATATAACGATGGGATAAGGTAGCTGCTGCCACTAGGGCCGAATCGGTAATTGTCACCCCATGATGCAGCTCATAACGTTCTTTTAAACCCCGGAGAATTGAGATAGTATCCTCCACGGAAGGTTCCTTAATATAAACCTGTTGAAAACGTCTTTCTAAAGGGGGATCTTTTTCAATATGATTGCGATATTCATCCAAAGTTGTCGCCCCAATACAGCGCAATTCTCCCCGAGCTAACATAGGTTTTAATAGGTTGCCCGCATCCATCGATCCCCCTTCCCTAGAACCCGCACCGACGACGGTATGTAGTTCATCAATAAAGAGAATAATTCGCCCTTCTGATTGGGTCACTTCTTTCATGACTGACCGCAATCTTTCCTCGAATTCGCCTCGATATTTTGCCCCAGCGATTAAACTTCCCATATCGAGGGAAATTAACTGACGATTTTTCAAAGATTCGGGAACATCTCCGTTAATAATCCTTTGGGCCAATCCTTCCGCAATAGCGGTTTTTCCTACTCCCGGTTCACCGATTAAAACCGGGTTATTTTTCGACCGTCGCGAAAGGACTTGTACCACCCGTCGAATTTCTTCATCACGACCGATAACTGGGTCTAATTTGCCTTCTTTGGCCGCTGCTGTTAAATCCCGTCCATATTTATCTAAAGCTTCGTATTTTTCCTCTTGATTGGGTTCAGTAACCTTTTGAGTACCGCGAATCGCTTTGATAGCTAATTCTAAATCTTGGGGGTCAAGATTGAAAGTGCGTAAACATTTCCGGCCCACCCTTTCATCTTCGGCAAAACCGACGAGAAGATGTTCGACGGAGATAAATTTATCTTGCCAACTTTCCCGGGATGCTTCCGCTCGATCGAGCAGCAGATCGAGACCACGACCTAGGTATAATTGATCGACGATGGCCACTTTCGGCTGTCGGTTGGTGAAGACTTCTAGCTGTTGTTGCAGTCGGGGAATTTCTATATTAGCTTTTTGTAAAATCCGGGTGGCTAGACCGTTATTCTGCTCTAGGAGGGCAATAATAACGTGTTCCACCTCTAAGGTCTGATTTTTGAAGCGTCGCGCAATTTCTTGCGATTTAACAATCGAATCCCAAGCTTGTTCGGTAAATTTATTCGAGTCTGTGGGTTGCATTCTGCACCAATGAGGAAAGCCAGTGTCAGAGGTATAGTATAGCAAGGAGTCTCGATCGATCACAAAGTTCCAGGCTCGGCAAAAGGTCTGACTTATTTATCACTATTACCCAATTGGGTTAAAGCTGTCCCGGTGAGACGACAAATTTGCCACTCTTGGAAGACCTTAGCCCCCATTTTTCCATAAAAATCGATCGCCAGTTGATTCCACTCTAAGACAGTCCATTCTAAAAGTCCCGCATCCCTAGCGACGGCAATTTTAGCCACAGCCATTAGTAAAGCTTTCCCGATACCTTGACTGCGATAATCGGGTAAAACGAAGATATCTTCCAGATAAATCCCCGGTTTAGTTATAAAGGTGGAATAGTTAGCAAAAAATAGCGCAAAACCGACTATTCTACCCTCTACTTCCGCCACCAATGCTTCGATGTAGGGTTTTTCTCCGAATAAATGCTCCCCTAAAGCTTGACTATTTCCTGTCATTAAATGGCTGAGTTCTTGATAGGCCGCTAAGGCAACAATTAAGTCAAAAATAGCCTTGACATCGGTAGCAACGGCAGCACGGATGGAATAATTCATGATTGCTGGTCAAATCTTGATTTTAATGCTGATGATGTTTATGGGGAGATTCAGCAGGGGGAGAATTAAGATTGGAAAAATGACCGTTATTTAATCCCATCCCAACGCTACCAATACTGAAAAGTCCCATGGACACAAAACCGGCCGCAATTGTCCCCATGGCCACGGTTCCAATGGAAACTACTCCCATAGGAACAATACCAATGGAAATAACGCCCATGGGAACAATGCCAATAGAAATTATACCAGTGGGGGCAATACCGATCGACAACCATTTTCGCCCACCACAACTATTCTCTTTTTCTTGACCTAGATTGGAATCCATGCTTTTAACCCCGAAGATGCTTTGAGCCTTACCATACTAGGTTAGGGGTAGAATTCTTGTCAAAAGACCAGTAGTCAAAATGAAAGTTAATTTTTTATAAAAACTATTGACTTTTCATCTCAGTTATGTATTGGCGGGATACCAGCCAGATCGAGAATTTTCGGGACTAAATCCTCTCGTTTAATCGCCATGATGTGGACACCTTGACATAACTGCTGGGCTAATTTTATTTGTTCGGCGGCGATTTTGATACCTTCTTCGAGGGGATGAGGTGCATCAGCGAGTCTTTGAATGATCTGGTCGGGAATTTGCACCCCCGGCACATTTTTATTTAAAAATACGGCATTTTTAGCCGATTTTAACAGAAAAATTCCCGCTAGAACTGGTTTATCGGCGAGGGAGGCCACCTGCTGCATGAACTTATCAAGGCACTCGAAATCCGTAACTAATTGACTTTGAAAAAACTGCGCTCCTGCTTCGATTTTACGCTCAAAACGGCTTTGAAGACCGGACCAACTTTTTGACTGCACATCGACGGCAGCCCCGGCAAAAAGTTCTAGGGGTCCATCAGGTAAAGATTTATCGTTAAAGTCAAAACCTTTATTTAATTTATCGATTAATTTTAACAAACGTACCGATTCTAGGTCAAAAACTGCCCTAGCTTTGGGGTGATCTCCTGCTTTAACGGGATCTCCGGTTAAAGCTAGTATATTTCTCAATCCCAAAGCATGAGCGCCCATTAGATCTGCTTGTAATCCGATCACATTGCGATCGCGACAGGCCATTTGACAGATGGGTTCAATGTCGTGTTGATAGAGAATAGCGGAGGCAGCCAGAGAGGACATTCGCACTACGGCGCGACTGCCATCGGTAATATTAGCCGCATGAACGCGATTTTTTAGCCAGAGGGCCATTTCTAGCATATGACTGGCATTACCACCCTTTGGGGGAGTAATCTCGGCTGTAATCAAAAATTCTCGGTCTTGAACCGCACGTCGCAAACGAGTAGTCATCAAGTTATCTAGGTTTTAATCATAAATTCTATAGTAGATTTAGCCACGAAACCACTGGGAGGGAAGGAATGATCATCGGACTGCGTGCTTTATACTGGTCGGTGTCAGTGCCTGGCTGATATTTAAGTTAACTGGCAGGAAAAAATTTTTAATGTAGTATAATACACGGACAGTTTAACCAAATTCGTTTACAAGTGTAAAGGACAACCGATTCGATCGAGCGATCATGCCAACTCTTTCTCGTTTACCTACTAAAGACAAAGCCCTAATTATGACCCATCCCCTCAAAATCGTCGCTTTAGGTGATAGCCTTGTGTATGGCTATGGCGACCCCGTGGGTGGCGGTTGGGCCGAGCGCCTACGTCGTTTGTGGATGGAAAGTGCTGGTCATGCCCTGTATAATTTGGGGATTCGCGGCGATCGAGTGGTACAAGTGTCCGAACGTTTAGAACAAGAATTTCGTCTCAGGGGGGAAATTCGCAATCGTCTCCCTGACCTGATCCTTCTCTCCGTCGGTGTTAATGATACAGCCCGCTTAGGCCGGCCCGATGGTCGTACTTATACCGACCACGATCTTTTTCAAACTCAAATCGAACATTTACTCACCCGGGCCCGTTCTCTTTGCCCGGTTTTGTTTATAGGCATGATTCCGGTGGATGAGCGGAAAATGCCCTTTTTAGATTGCTTTTACTTCAACCATGGCGATCAGTATAGTTTTAAGGAAACCACTAAACAAGCTTGTCTAGAACAAAATATTCCCTATCTCGATTTATTTGATCTCTGGATGGACCGGGGTGATCTGTGGTGTCAAGAAAGATTAATGGAAGATGGACTTCATCCCAATGTGCAAGGCTATCAATCAATTTTAGAGGATATTTTAAACTGGTCGCCCCTCACCTCCTTTGTCGGTGTGGATAGTTTTATTCAACCTTTCACAGGAATTGCACAAAAGTGATGTCCTCTGTTATCAGTGGATCTAGAGGCGTTACAGAAACGAGAATATCTGGTAATATAACCGAACTTACCCCCTAAATATCTACTACAATGCTGAACAGACAATTGCGCTACTCGTTCAAAATGTAGTAAATTAAGGGGCAAAATTTGCCAATCATTGCTCTGAATTTGTGACTCAATCAATTCTCGGAAAGGTGAATCAAAAGTTAATTTTTCCAGACTATATTTGATCGTCATTTTCCAAAAACTACCTTAACTAAGATAAACTAGATTTTCTCTTTCATTAATCATAATTTTATGGTTGTCTCTCAATTGTTTATTATTAGTGACATACCAAAGAAATACATAAGTATTTATTAAAAATTTGAGCCTAATTATTGATCATCTTCAAAATCAGTTAAAGGAGCATCAAAATCATCGGCTATCCAAAATTTTCCCGCATCACTTCTCGGTTGAAGCGGTGGTTTATTGGCTAACTTTACAGGACTTAATTTAACTACAGGTTCATTATTTTCTGTGATGATAATTTCTTCACATTTAAGTACAGATTCCAATAACTCATTAAGTTGATTTTTGGCTTGTTTTAATTCAACTGTAGTCATTAGTTTACCTCACTGATTAACAACACAAACATTAGTTTAATCTCAATCAAGAAAAGCGATGGATTAAGTTATATCTAGGGTTTGCTGAATAAATGTGAAATGTAGGCAAGGTAAGAGTTTTGTGGCTTTTCTCGCTCCCACAGGTGCAAATTTTGAGAGAATCGTCGTTCAAAACCTTGCGTCTTCATCGGCCCGCGTCCTGTAGGGGCGAAGCATTCGGGCAATAACCTATCGGTGAAACCGTAGATTTTCTATCCGAATGCTTCGCCCGTACTTTTTGCCGCAAACCCTATCTATATCCTTACTTTTAATCATGATACCAATACTCACCCCCTGTCAGGAATGTCAGACACATTCTCATACTTTCTAGCGGAATTATCGCCATTAGCCTGTAGTAGTAGTAAGGAAACCCAACACACAATAATTGTTATGATTTCTTGGAGCAGGTTGAAAAATCGATCTTCTATGTTCAGCAACATCACAACATCAGTGAAGAAATCGGCACTCGGCAAGGGGCAGTATGAAAATGGGATCACTCATTTAGATTTCAGATGGTATATGGTAAAATTTGCATAATTCAGTAAGATTAGTATTATCCTATATTATTTCAACTCAACTTCCTATGAGTAACAAATCTGGCTCTTCGTTACTTGTTATGGTTCGATAGGGGGGCATAAATCGACTAAATCCTTATCTGGCAAGAGACTTAATTGATTAGTTCGCTCTAGATAAAAAACAATTGACAAAAATCGCTAAATGCCTTTCTCTATAAGGGTT
>NZ_JADBVE010000413.1:0-27750 GCF_020245285.1 Microcystis sp. M31BS1 | reverse complement strand
TTTTCCCCGTATTACCCCTCTACCGCTGCCGGGGTTAACCTCGACTCTACAACAATGGTTACAGCAAGACTGGGAAACGGCTATTAATAACCTCAATCAATACCTTCGGTACAGCCGCCAGTTTATTCCTGTCCTTGCCGCTGTTAATCGCGTTTTATCGCAATTCCCAGAGGCAGAAATTATCTATCGGGTGTCCCGTCTGGCAGAAAATCCCTCCGATTGGCAATTGTTAAAATATGCGTCCGCGAAACTGTTTTCTTTTCCTCTCAGCAAAATCCGTCTCGATACTCCTGCTCGTGCCGCCGCCGCCGGTTTTTGGTATCTTCACCAACAGGACACCGAAAAAGCCGAAAAAGCCTTTGCTGTGGTACGTTCCCTCGCCTACGGGGAAGAAATGTATAGCCTCGCCCAAACTTTACACCGATTTAGTCGGGCAGCAACTCCCGATAGTATCGCTTCCCTGAAGGTTGCCCCTATTGCCGCAGAACCGTCATTACGTCCGCAAACTTGGCAAGCTATCAGCAGTTTAAATCTAGTTATCACAGAAATGGCTTTAGTCCAGAGAAGTTACTCCCAACAGGTCAGATCCCTCGCTCTTAATCGGATTATCGGGGAATTAATCGATATAGCCGACCAACAGGCGGCTACTTTACCCCAAGCAGAAAAAGAATTAATCCTTTCTATCGCCGAAAAATGGGCAAAAATTAGCACATCCATCGCGAAAACGGTGGGAACGGTAACTATTACCCAACAGATTCCTAATCTCTACACTATCGGTGATCCGGTGATCGGTAAACGCTTTGTTGGTCGTGAGGATATCCTGCGGGAACTTCAGTCAATGTGGTCGGGAGATAACCTATCCTCCGTAGTTCTCTATGGTCATCGTCGCATGGGTAAAACTTCGATTCTACGCAATCTGGAGGCCTATCTCCCACCAAATGTCTCGGTTATCTACATTAATTTACAGCGCGTGGCCACAGTAACCAGCCTAGCCGAAGTTCTCCTGACTATGGCTGAGGAAATCGCCCAAACTTTGGCAATTGATGCCCCAGAAGAGGAAAAAATCTCCCAACATCCAGAAATATATTTTAATCGTTATTTAGACCGTCTGATGCGCCAGATTCTGCCGGAAAGAGCTAAAACTGGTTTAATTATTGCCCTCGATGAGTTCGAGATAATTGAGGATTTAATCGAAGCGAATACCCTCCCCCAGAATTTCCTCGGCTATCTGCGTTCCCTTGTCCAGAGTAGTCCGCGTCTAGCTTTTGTTTTTGCCGGATTACATACCCTAGAGGAGATGACTGCCGATTATTTTCATCCTTTTTTTGGCAGTGTTTACCCGATTCCAGTTAGTTTCCTCTCTCCTGAATCTACTCGCGTTATCCTCGCTAATCCCGTTGGGGAAGACGAGGATTTTCCCCTAGACTATACCCCATCCGCTTTGGACAAAATTTATCAACTTACCCACGGTCAACCCTATTTAGTACAACTGATCGGCTTTCATCTGGTACGTTTTTATAATAAACAGGTCTTTGAGTTGCAACGTCCCCAAGATATTCGTTTTCAGGTGGAAGATGTGGAAAAAGCCATCGATGCTGAGTTTTTCCAAAGGGGGAATTATTATTTTACGGGTGTCTGGAAACAGGCTAAACAAGATGCGGCCGGACAACAGGAGATTTTAATAGTTCTTTCTCCCCATCTGCAAGGATTAACCCGGGCAGATTTACTCTCCAGCACCGGATTAACTGCCACAACTCTCGACCGGGCTCTAAAAACCCTTGAAAATCATCATGTCATCGAATGCCAAGACTCCCGTTATCGGATTGCTGTGGAATTATTCCGTCGTTGGGTATCGGCAAAAATGGCCTAAATTCTTTTGTTATATTTTTGGCTAATATCTCAGCCCAGAATGGGACTTGCTTAATAAATGTGAAATGTAGGCAAGGTAAGGGTTTTGGGGGTCTGTCTTGCGAAACAGGTGCAATGAGAGAATCGTGCTTCAAAACCTTGCGTCTTCATCGGCCCGCGTCCTGTAGGGGCGAAGCATTCGGGCAATAACCTATCACTGAAACCGTAGATTTTCTATCCGAATGCTTCGCCCGTACCTTTTTAGCAAACCCAAAATAGGGGGGGTACAGGGCAGCACGGATTCCCACTATAAGAAAATGATAGAGCAAATCTGGAAATTTGTCAAGGCCTTGGCAATTTTCCGATTAAAATTGTTTGTTGAGATGGGGTCAGGGACAAGACCCGCCCGGCCCCGACGAAAAACTTTAGTATAATCAAGAATATTTAAGTAAGTGGTTTCAATTAAATTGAAGATAGATTTTGTCCTTGATCCCCCCTGCCCCCCTTGATAAGGGGGGTTTTGATCCCCCCTGCCCCCCTTGATAAGGGGGTTTTGATCCCCCCTGCCCCCCTTGATAAGGGGGGTGCCGATAGGCGGGGGGATCCCCCTTGATCATGGGGGTGTCTGACAATTTTTAATACCCACCTACTTATTATTTATTAGCTTTTCTGTCTAAGATTGATGTTAAAGGCTGTTCTGTTCGATTTTAATGGGGTGATCATCAATGATGAACCGATCCATCAAGAGTTAATCAATGAAATCTTGATCGGGGAAAATTTACTGCCCCTAGGGTCGGAATTTGCGGAGTTATGTCTGGGAAGAAGCGATCGCGTCTGTTTGCGTAATGTTCTCACCCGTCGCGGTCGTCAAGTAACCGAGGAGTATCTGACTAAGTTAATTAACAAAAAAACCAGTTTATACCGAGAAAGAATAGGAAAATTAGAGAAACTTCCTATTTATGAAGAGATATACTCTTTTTTAAAACGGGTTAAGGCCAGGGATCTACAAATCGGTTTGGTGACGGGAGCAATACGCTCGGAAGTGGAATCAATCTTGCAACAGACGGGCCTTGGGGATTATTTTAGTGTCATTGTCACCGGTGATGAGATTAGCACCAGTAAACCCCAACCGGATGGTTATTTACTGGCTGTAGAAAGATTCAATCGTTGGAATTTTAATCTGCAATTGCAACCCTGGGAATGTCTGGTGATTGAAGATACTTTTGCCGGTTGCGAAGCGGCAAAAAGAGCGGGAATGCAGGTGGTGGGAATCGCTCATACCTACCCCTTCCATTTTATGCAGAGAGTGTCTAACTGGGCGATCGATAATTTCTCCCAACTAGATCTCGATCGCGTGGAGGAAACTTTTAGCCAAATCGGGGATAAAAAGGAGCGATCGGGATTTTTAGGCAATTTATAACCATCTAGGGGTGATTAACAAGCTGAAAATCCCTACTTGCAAAAATTGGCAATTCGTGTTATACTAACGAAAGTGCTAAGAAAATGCGGGTGTAGTTTAGTGGTAAAACCCTAGCCTTCCAAGCTAATGATAGGGGTTCGATTCCCCTCACCCGCTTAAGTTGTTGTGCAGTCAACGTCTAAGGAATTATCGGTAATATCAACGGCGATTCTGACTTAGAGATCGCTATCTTCTAAATATCTCCGCAAATCTTTGGTACGCTGCTCGGTGACAGCTGCCAAACAATTACTGTAAATCATGGGAGCTATAGAGCCTCCCTCAAACGCACTTCTTTCAAATTCGCAACTGCTGTCTCTAAACTTAATCCAAGCTTGTTGGGCGCTAATTAATTTTTGTTTGCGAGCAGCTGACAGTTTTGGCAGTAGTTGTCGATAAACTTGATTTAACTTGCGATCGGCGTTTTGATAAGCGATGCTGGCACAAATGTTCATTTCGCTTTGAGTCTGGGGATTGTTACAGTTAGGACGTTGAGCTAGTTGCAAGTTTGTCGCTGCAGATGTGGGACCGGCAATGCTAGGGGTGGCCATCCCGACGGCAAATAAACTGGCTATGCTTAATACGGTTAGTAAAAACTCTCCCATGGCCACTTATTTTAATAATGGTAAGAATAGGATAACAGAAATGCGATCAAATCGACCATAGCTTTTTCATTCTGCTCGATTTGTTGGTTGGATTGCTTAAGTAGCTGGTTATAATTAAATTAAAAATGGATTTTAGGTTCGATCCCCCCTGCCCCCCTTGATAAGGGGGGTGTCTGATAATTTTTAACGCCTACCTGCTTAACCCTATTTCATTATTTCCAAAAAAGAAAATCAGAGGAGTTGATCACTAAAAAACCCAGACGGGAACTCGTTTATAAGCGGGGGTTCCACAACGAGGGTCGATTTTAGCCTTGAATAAAATATTGGCTTCGGGATAGAACATAAAGCCAACACCTTCGCGAATCGGACCGAAAATAAGTTCAATATTCTCTAATTTACCGGCATCTCCTTGAACGGTGACTCGTTGATGTTCTTGAAAGCTGGCTTTTTTGGCATCTTCGGCGTTGATCAATAAACAATGACGGTGAGGCATTCCCCGATATTTATCGCCCATTTGATAAACAACGGTGTTATGTTGTCCATAACTGCGTCCTGTTCCGAGAATCAGGGCAATTCCGGGGGCATTTTCTGGTTGATTGAAATCTTGCTTTTGCGGTGCTTTTAAAGTGGGTAAAGGGGTGACAGACATTTGCGCTTTTCCGGTCGATGTTGGAAAATGGGGTTCGGTAAAAATCCGTCCGCTAATGGTAAATTCTGTTTGGGTTTGATCTAATTGCCCGATCTTTTCATAACCCGGAATCGTTTTGGCGATTAACTGACGAATATAGGCGGTATCGTGTAATCTCGACCAATCAATTGGGTTTGTGCCTAAAACCTTGACGGCAATATTTGTTAATAGTTCTACTTCCGAGATGATATCCATATCGGAACCCTGTAGATGACTGCTTCCCCGCTCGTTAAAACGGACAAAATTATTGCCCGATTCGGTGGTTGTCGGGTGAGGATTTTCAAAGCGAGCGAATACGGGTAAAATTACCGTATTTTGTCGGGCTAATCCCTGAAAATGTCCTAAATTTGGCTTGGTGGCAACATAGAAAATCGTATCAATTTGAGCTAAGGCTTTTTTGGCTTGATTTAAATCTGGATTTGCCCCATAAAGATTACCTCCCAAACAGAAAAGGGTGTTGATTTTTCCCCGTTCGGCAGCTTCAATTAATGCCCTGGTATCATAACCGCCGGTTATATTTAATGGCTTTCCTAAAAGTTGAGCAAGTGCCTCGGCGATTTCCTGACGTAATCTCACTGTAACGCCCATAGAACCGAAGCCCTGTACATTAGAATGACCTCTGATTGGCATGGTTCCGGCTCCGATTTTGCCAGCATTTCCCGTCATTAAAGCGGTATTGGCAATACTGATAATATTATCTACCCCGTTTTCCTGTTGTGTAACCCCCATCGCCCAAGCGAAAACCACACGCTCTAAATTGCCGAAAAGGGCGGCGGTTGCTTCAATTTCTTCTCGGGATAAACCGCAGGTTTTAGTAATGGTTTCCCAGGGTGTTTGTCGGGCATAATCTATAACAGATTGCCAATTTTCTGTATGGGATTTGAGATAATCCCACCGCACTAAATTTTGTTCAATTAAAGATTTTTGTAATCCGACGAATAGGGCAGTATCGCTACCCGGTATCGGCTGTAGGTAGAGAGTTGAAATATCGGAACCGCCCCGCAATAAAGATTTAATCGGAAAAGCGGGTGAGGAGAATTTGACCAATCCGACTTCAATTTGCGGGTTAATAATAATAATTTTACCGCCGCGATCACGAATTTGAATTAATTCATTCATCAGGCGAGGATGATTAGCCGGAGCGTTAGAACCGATCAATACCACACAATCGGCTTGTTTTAAACTTTCCAGACTGACCATCGAAGTTCCGGAGCCGAAAACCTGTTTTAAGCCTACGGTCGAGGCGGCATGACAGAGATCGGAACAATCGGCTAAATTATTACTTCCTAATGCCCGGAAAAACAATTGTAAGAGATAGGCGGCTTCATTAGAAGAACGTCCCGAACTATAGGAGGCTAAAGTCTCGGACGGTTGATGAAAAGCTTGTTCGGCTAATCGATACACTTCTTCCCAACTAATACGTTGATAGTGACTTTCTCCGGCTTTTAAGAGGACGGGATAACTAAAACGACCCAAGCGGTCGCATTCTAAGGAGGTTAAGGACTGTAATTGAGCGAGATGATAGGTTTGAAAAAAATCGGTTTTAATACCTGGCATTAATTCGGAAGTAACTGCCTCGACACTTTTGAGACAACGTTGCAGACTTTCCCCCGCTTCGTTGACAAAACCGCCTTTTTGTCCCCCCGTTCCCCAAGCGCAAGCTAAACAGGCACTTTTATGATTTAAGGTTTGCCATAGTTTAATCCCTTGAGGAGAGAGGGTTTTTTCTGCCCAATATTGCAATACGGGAAAACCCCCGCCCGCTTCAATTTTGTCCGATGTTTCTCGTTCTTTCATCGCTTTTTCTCCCGATTTTTTCTCAAATCCCTCCGATAGGGAGAGTGTCCCCAGTACAGTTAAGTTTATCACCATTTTTAAAAAAGTGCATCATCAAGACATAAACGACTGGGTAAGCTACGGTTAGTTGTTGACAATATCCCCTGATTGTGATTTTATCAGACTAGGGAAAGGTCTATTGAAATGATAATTCCGATGGATGAAAATGAAGACTTTCAACATTTAGAAGAGATGATTGTTAACGAAACGGATATCTTCGAGATCGCGTTTTGGGTCAACTCGCACTCTTTACTTGCTGTCCAGACAGGGGAGCGTCTGTGTTAAAGCCGGACTTGACAGTAACCTCAACGGATAAACTACCATCAGGGTTTAGGGATGATTCTTCATGGTTTGAGCGGACTTTTCTCCCAATCTTGCTAACAATTAGGAACGGGAATTAATCGACCCAATTTTCTAAGAATAAATGAGGAATTTGTCTAAAATGTCGCAGATTTCTGGTTACTAGCCTGGCTTGATTAGCTAAGGCGATACTAGCAATTAACAGGTCAGACCTGCCAATTTTGCGAAATTTAGAAATATCTTGTAAGCGGTCAAATTGATTGGCTGCATTTGGGTCAATTAAAATTACAGGAAGTTGATTTAATAAGGTTTCTGAACGAGAGAAAAGCTCTTGTGCTTTCAGTAAATCACTCCCTGAAAAAGCCTTAAGCAGATAATCTATTCGCCCGCGCAAAATTTCGAGCTTGGTGACAATCGTAATGGCGACTTCCTCATCTTGTAAGTTTTCCAATCTATTAATAACGTTAGTGTTACCTGAGTGAAGATGAGTTAAAGTATCCGTGTCAAGAAGATACATCATTGTCAGTTTCCGAACGTCCCCTGGCTTGGTAAATAGAATCTCTTAGGTCGGCCAAAGAACTATCATCGCTTAAAGCACCTGCCTGTTGCAGAAAAATAGCTTTACTATTTGGCGAAGAGTTAGAAGGAAAGGAAGTCTTCAAGGTTTTAGCCTCTTGCTCTAATAAAGTATCGCTGTTTAATTGTTCTGATTTTGGAGTAATTGTCATAATTTCTCCTGATTATTTATTAATATTTTATCATAATGGGTATGGAAAAACTCTCAGTACAGGAAAAAAATTGTATGGAGAAAATTGCGATGATTGGGCAGAGATTTCCTCGGACAAACGACCATCAGGGTTTAGGGATGATTCTTCATGGTTTGGACGGGCTGGAGTTTTAATTTTCCCTGAATCTTTGTAGCAGTTCTTCACGGGATAAATTTGCCAAAGAAAGAAGCAATCCGGTGCGTTCCGAGATGGGAAGTTGGGCGATCCGTTCCACCAGACCAGATAATTCCGAATCTAGGCTGCCAAAGCGTCCTTCCAGAAGACTGGCTATCAGGGAATACCGTTCTTCTAAACTACCTTGTTGTATCCCTTCTTGCTTTCCTTCTAATTTCCACTCTTCCCTTTGTTGTAAATAAGCTGGTGATAAGTTCATGATGTCCTCCTGTTCTTCTGTACTTAAATTATCTCTCAATTCTAAGTTTTTGCGCCAGTTGGCCAGAATTTCTAGTAAATTCTCTCGAAAAGGATTGCGTTCTGGCAGTTCAACTAACTCTTCAACTGCTCGTTTTTGAGTTCCTCCTTTACCTAATACCCTCAACCATAAGGTGTCTTCAATTACTGGTAATTGATGAATGACAATGATGCCCGCTTTGAGAGACTTCGCTAAAAAGTAAACCCCTGTTAACCAATTACTCTCATCGCTGTGAGTCCCGAAATCTTCAATCATTCTAGCTGAAAAGGTGGGGGTTAGAATCCATAAGAAAGGCAATTCTGCGACCGTCAGAGTTTTGTTTAACCGTTTCGCTTTTCTCAAGATTTCGCCATGAACCGCGTATAACTTTGACAAACAACTGCGAATCTCTACCTCGGTCGGGGGATTGCGAAAAGGTTCAAATAAACAGGAAGTAGCCGCCATTTTTCCGAGTAATCCTAAAGGTAACTCAGTGGGAGGAGGTGAGCTAAATGGTTCAAACCAGACATCGATTTCTTGAACCTCACTTTTTACTTTCTTACTTTTTCTAATCGTCCCTAGAGGTGTTAGTAATTCCTCTAAATATTCCTTAGCAAATTGGTCATGAATTTGGCGAGTCATTCAAATTAATAATCAAGCATAAAAAGGACGGTAATAATTTTATTATATCATTAATTAAAAAGGAATCCAATCGACAATATCGATCCATTCTTCTGCTTCGGTAGTTTCCCAAATCATAATTAATTCTTCGGCTAGTTTTCCCATTGTTGTTGTGGGACGTATCCAAAACAGTCCCCAGATTTGTTGATTTTTTTGCCAATATTCTTCTAAATGTTCAGGCATACTGGTACGATTATCTGTCACCAAGAGTCGTTGAGATAATCCTAAATACTGTAAAACATCAGGGTCAAGAGTTTCTAACGGTGGTGTATTCGGCTCTCCAATGCGTAAAATATCTATCTCTGGATTTAACCTTAAGACAGCAACTTTCAAGCGGGGGGATAAGGTTTCATCGAGTAAAAACTTGATTTTCATACCTTGACAGAATCTTGCCTTTGCTGTTTAATTTTTCTCATCTTTTCTCGTTGAGGCGAAGGATTTTTCAGTGCTTCATGGTAGCGAGTCTCTCGCCAATTCTGGAGGCGCAATAAATAGGCATCAATTTTTTGCCGATTCTGTAAATAATAAGTAATAGTTGCGTAGATTTTCTCTAAACTTAGATCGGGATAGATAGCATTTATTTCTTCTGGGGTATAGCCTTCCAAGAAATAAAAGAGTACGTTGTCAATTCCGAGGCGATGACCTTTGATTCTAATATCATCTTCGGAGATAAATAAGAAATAATCTTCTAGTTGCATAATTAATTGTTCCCTTAATTTTATTTCATTTTTACCGCTTATTTATAGTATTTCCTGTTCGCAGGAGGTACATTATCAATGTTAAAAAGTTTAATCAGCAAAGGTTTAACTGTGCCACACAGGTGTGAGAACCGCTATATTAATGTTTTATCATAATTAGTTTACCTTGTGCTTCCCTTGTTTTCAAACCTTTAACCGGGATAAACTGCCCCGCTGCCATAACCCCGGCTGCTATGCTGGCAGCCACTATGACGGAGCTACTTTAACGGGAAGTGTGGATTATCGGCTGGCCGCCGAAATATGTCGGGAACTCGATGCCATCGAGCGAAAGAATTGACGAGATTATCGAAATCCACCTATCGACCATCGGCAACCAGCGCACATCGACCGAGGAAAGGTCAGCGCGGCAGAAACATCAGGCTGTTTTGGGGGAATTGAACGGTCTTTGCTGATTTCGGCGGTCACTGTCCCTGCCTAACGCTCTCTAATGCCATTTTTCAAAAGTAATGGCAGAGATGGTTAATTGCCCTCAACCCCAACCCCTCTCCCAGAAAAGAAGAAAAGAGTAATATACTTTCAGGTTGGGGAGGGCGAGTCCTCGTGGGAGAAGGTTGGACAAGTTCGGGGTATAGACGCACACCGGGAGGGGTTAATTATTAGGGTTCTTCGGTTTGTGTTATGCAATGGACGGGGGTTATAAGGGATAGAACCCTTATAGAGAAAGACATTTGGCGATTTTTGTCAATTGTTTTTGCTCTAGAGCGAACTAATCAATTAAATCTCTTGCCAGATAAGGATTTAGTCGATTTATGCCCCCCCTATCGAACCATAACAAGTAACGAAGAGCCATTATTAGTAAGTAGTCGTGCAAAATAAATTTCCTAGTGAAGAAAGGCAAAAGGCAAGAGGCAAGAGGCAAGAGGTGGTTAGATATGTGTAATTAATTTTGCTTAGGTACTTATCGCCCGATCAATCGGAGGGCTTAGGACAGATGAATATGCTAATGCGCCAAGGAGAGTATTTGCCAGCATTGAATTGCTGCTTGATGTCAGGCTTCTGAATTGTTGTAAGTATTTTTATTTTGTTTTCAGGTGAGCTAACCAGTTGCTTATATAGAGGATTGCTTGGTTCAGTAACGCTTCCTATGGCTTTTTGCAGGAGATCGCTAATACGACCCCATTCACCATTTTCAGGATGACCTTCATCCGTAATTACAGTGATAAATCCTCTGGGTAATAAGGTTTTAAACTCATTTTTCTCTTCCTCATCACTAAGAACCTTTACCTGCATTTCGCCATGATTTTGTTGGTCAAGCTTATATGCAATTAAGTTGGCTAATGGAGTGGCTACGGAACTATTTTCATTGCAGATGAAAAGGTTAAAGTCAGTATATTTGGAGGGATCACCCCGTTTTGTGTAAGGAGGATTCCTAGTCAATGCTTCCCGTAAAGCTTGATCTAAAGTAATACCATCAGCTATGGTTTGTTGTGTGCCAACATTTGTTTCTTTTGATTGAGCTTGTTTTTCTTCTAACCCCCACAATTTAAGTTTTTCCTTGGTCTCTTTATCCATTTGAATTTCAGTAACATACTTTGAACTATTCTGTATTACGTCAGCCGCCCAAGTGCGAATTTCACCACTACTTCCAGAGCTTTTGATGATCTCCAGAGCTAAATCAATGTATTTGATCCTTAAATCTTGTGTCAGCTTTTGATTTTCAATTTGTGCATTATAAGCACTGCCAACCCAGAAAATAACCAAAGCTATAGCTGTGTTAGCAATAACTCCCAAAAATTGTGCGACAACTTTCCCCTTTTCCCACGCAAGAGGCAAGTGTTGATCATCGTCTCCGTTAGTCATCTTAAGACACCTCCTTTCTACTCTACGCTCTAGGCTGAACAATGCCAAAAGGCTCTAATTATTTCCCTCTTATTCACCTATCCCTACTCTATCTCCGATAATCTCAACGAATGAGGCTGTTTTCATAAAATTTAATAATTAGCTGATAATGAATAGCCGACAATGAATCGCAGAAATATCCAGAGATCGCTAAAGTGCTTAACAAAAGAAATTATAATCTTATCGATTTTAACCGTGCCACTATCCAAAGGAATAGATTAGATTTCTTGAAAAGACCGATGCGGGGAAATTACCGATCGATCACCCGAACTTTTTCCTTATCGGTAAAGATCGGGCGATTTGCATATTCTTGCTATTCCTAATACATCCGAGAGCGCCCGTCCTGTCGAATTTATCTTTAAACCCTAACTATCCCCGTACAATTATCAGCATATCGATCATAAACCTTGAGATAGGTTGCACACCATGAGCGAATACCAATATTACGAATTCCAAGCTATCGATCGCCCCCTCACCCAAGAGGAAAGAGCGGCCATCAGCCAACTATCGAGCCGCGTCAAACCGACGGCAACGAGTGCCAGTTTCACCTACCCGGGTAACGTGGAACGTGATCCGAAGGAATCTTTTTCACTGGAAAGACGATCTGTTAATGTACGGCTGTAATGCCTCATTTTGTCCTATAGGTCTAATAAAGTTGTTAAGTATTGCCCTTATCGATCGAGATCGGGTTAGCTTGGAGATAGCAGTGAGCATTCAGCTTTAAACACTTAATAACTGCTAACCGAATCACTGATAAGGGGGTTTTTTCATGGCTTTTAGCCGTTCTAGCGGTATTTTGCTTCATCCCACCAGTCATCCCGGCCGTTACGGGATTGGAGAACTAGGTAGGGAAGCCTATCAATTTATCGATTTTTTGGCTCAAAGTGGTCAAAAACTCTGGCAAATTCTCCCTTTAGGCCCCACAGGGTACGGTAACTCTCCCTACATGAGTTTTAGTGCCATTGCTGGCAATCATCTCCTGATTAGTCTCGATCTTCTTCGGGAAAAAAACCTGCTTAGTGAGGCAGATTTCGAGGATATTCCCGATTTTCCCCTCGATCAAGTGGATTTTGATAAATTGATCGCTTGGAAAATTCCCCTACTTAGAAAGGCGGCGAGCAATTTTGTCAAGGGTTCTGACACAATTCTTTACAAACAGTTTGCCGGCTTTTGTGGTGGCAATGCTGATTGGTTAGAGGATTATGCCCTATTTATGGCCCTATCCCACGCTTACCCGGGTAAAGCATGGATGGAATGGCCGACAGAAATTCGCGAACGTCATTGGGGTGCGTTGGAAACACCGAAACAGGAGTTACAAGAGGAGATTTTTCTGCACAAATTCCTGCAATTTGAGTTTTTTGAGCAGTGGTTAGCCCTAAAACGCTATGCTAACTCCCTCGGTATCGAGATTATCGGTGATATCCCCATTTATGTCTCCCATAATAGCGCCGATGTTTGGGCAAATCCGCAGGTTTTCCGACTAGATCCCCAAACCGGTAATCCCTTGGAAGTGGCAGGGGTTCCCCCGGATTATTTCTCAGAAACGGGGCAATTATGGGGAAATCCTCTTTATAACTGGGATTATCTCAAAAATACGGGCTTTGACTGGTGGGTACGCCGTTTAAAAGCGGTTCTTTCCCTAGTCGATATCATCCGTATCGATCATTTTCGCGGATTAGAGGCCTATTGGGCGGTGGCTTTTGGCCAGGAAAACGCTATTAATGGTCATTGGCTGAAGGCCCCAGGTTATGATCTCTTTAATACTATTGGCGCTCGTTTAGGTAAATTGCCGATTATTGCCGAAGATTTGGGCGATATTGACCAAGCAGTCCTAGATTTTCGCGATCACTTTGCTTTCCCTGGGATGAAGATTCTCCACTTTGCTTTTGGGGGTGATGCGGGTAATCCCTATCTTCCTTTTAACGTCGAACGCAACTGTGTGATTTATACCGGCACTCACGATAATAATACTACTGTGGGCTGGTTTCAGGATAACGCCAATGACTACGAAAAAGCGCGACTATATCAATATCTTGGCGCTCCCAGTGGTCAGGGAGTGGCTTGGGATCTGATTCGACTGGCCTATAGTTCCGTGGCTAATCAGGCGATCGTACCGTTACAGGATGTGTTAGGTTTAGGATCGGATGCGCGGATGAATACCCCTAGTGTCGCAGAAGGGAATTGGTCATGGCGCTATCGTCAGGAAGCTTTAACCGGAGAATATAGCGAGAGATTGCGAGATTTAGTCAATCTTTTTGGCAGAAATCGTTAAATCCCAACCCTTTTGTCGAGACGTTACCCCTAACGTCTCTTTTTGTCCGGTTAATGTGGGTGAGAATTTTTTAGCAATCTTTGCCGGATGCGATCGAGATTTTCTTGACTATTGACGGGTAAATGGGGTAGGGGTAATTCTAAATTGGGCCAATTACTCAAATCATGGCAGGGACAGGATAAACTCGATTGTCCCACCACTTCAATTGGTACGGGTATAGTACAACGAGCGCAGGGATGAAATTCCCATTGAGGGGAAAGTAAGTCTTGGATGGTTTGTTGAGTACCCTCTAGGTAACAATCGCCACTTTCAGGATCAAGCATTTTTTGCCAACAATCCTCAAACTCCGACGAATAGCGATCAGCATTGAAAATTGGCAGCGGAAATAGCATAGCTTGGTTTTTGGGACAAATAACTTTTTTTCCCAATTGAAACCAATGGGCGAGATATTGTTTAACTGCGGAGGTGTCTGACATATAGTTTGTGTGGAGGCTGCCCTGATGATTGCTCTTACCATCAATCCTAGCGTTAACTTCTGGTGTCGGACAGAGCCGGTGACGATAGATTATGTAGTTTAATAATTATTTTAGGTAACTGAGCATCGGGAGCTAGATTAATCCCAATAAACTCACCATTAAAGCTTTTTGGGCGTGCATCCGATTTTCCGCTTGTTCCCAGACTTTTGATTGTACACCCTCGATCGCCCCGTCGGTAATTTCTTCCCCCCGGTGAGCAGGTAAACAATGGAGAATAATCGCGTCTTTGTCAGCGTGACTCATTAGCTGTTCGTTGACTTGGTAGGGCTGAAAAATGGGAATTCGGGCATCAGCGAGGCTTTCTTGTCCCATACTTGCCCAGACATCAGTATAAACCACCTGAGAGTCTTTTACTGCGGTAACGGGATCGTCGGTAATTAAGATTTTACTACCGGTTTTCTCGCCAATAGCCTTGGCGCTGGCGACAATTTCCCCATCCGGTTGATAGTTTGCGGGGGAGGCAACTCGCACATTTAACCCCATCAAAGCACCACCCAAGAGGAGAGAATTAGCGACATTATTACCATCCCCCACATAGGTGAGGTTAATTCCCCGTAAAGTCTGAAAAGTCTCTTGGATAGTCTGTAAATCGGCTAATATCTGACAGGGATGTTCTAAATCCGTTAAAGCGTTGATAATCGGGATGCGCGAGTAATTGGCAAAAGCTTCTAAATCCTCTTGTTTAAAGGTGCGAACTGCGAGAATATCGAGATAGCGATCGAGTACCCGGGCCGTATCGGCTAAGGGTTCCCCGCGCCCCACTTGGGTTACACTGGGATTAAGATCGATTACCTGTCCCCCTAACTGGTACATAGCGACGGTAAAGGAAACCCGCGTCCTGGTGGAAGCTTTATAAAATAGCAATCCTAAGACTTTTTTGCAGCTAGGGTTAAGAGTGCCAGCTTTAAGCTGTGCCGATAGATTGAGTAGGGCGCTGATTTCTTCGCTACTCATGTCGGTTATTCTTAAAACATCTCGTCCTTTTAAAGTGGCTACCATTGGTTTTTCTCTCGATAAACAGGGGTCTTGATTGGGCTTTATGGCAGTTAACGGTTAGCAAAAATCTTGAGTAAAGACCTTATTATAATCCAGTTTTTTCGCTATTAGGCAATTTTTCCGGAAAATTTTCATTTTGGGGGATGTTAGTCCAGCTAACACCCCCCCACTTTTTCTGTTAAATTGGGGGGGTGTTAAAAATTGTCAGATTCCCCCCTTATCAAGGAGGATCCCCCCGCCTATCGGCACCCCCCTTATCAAGGGGGCAGGGGGGATCAAACCCAAAATCTAATTTCTACTTAACTAATTTCGCCCCACACTTAGAACAAAAATTAGACGAAGGCGGGTTTTTGTGTCCACAATTACCGCAGATAATTAAAGCTGGGTTAGCCACTTCCGTCACCGGAGAAAGAGGAATTTCTCCACCGCTATCCAACTTATAGTTATGGATTAACTGCAAAATAACTGCATCTTCCCGTTTATATTCTGTATTATCTTTTCCTCCTGTCAACTCCTCGGAACGTTGTTGTAAATATTCGATAAAATTCCGATACAAAGCTTGTTTTTTCTCCAGAGTGGCCGAATCCTGTAACTTAGCTGTCACCTGACTTTGAATTTTTTCCTTATCTTCGCGACAAGCTTTTACTTCTAACACCTGTACCGCATCTTCCCAACTGGTGGCGATATCGACTTTTTTTAATCCCGTTGCGGTTTTAATTTCATAGCGAATTGTTTTCTCATTAGTGACTCGATTGACTTCTGGAAAAAGCACTTTTAAAGCCCGGGACGTCACCACCAATTGATAAATACTCGGATCTTCGGGAAAAACATCCCAGAAAGGAGGTTCCTTTTGGATATGCACGGGGATAGGTAAATCGCGATTTTCCCCCATTTGTTGGGCGCGTTTAGCGAGAATAAATTCTCCTTTCCAGTCCTGATAGGATTGCCGCAACTCTCTCATTCCATCGAGACAGCGTAGGGAAAAACCGCCAATTTCCTGCACGAAGACAAGACGATGTTTTTCCACTTCTGCTAAGGGTTTAATATCGTCTTCGTTGGGGATAAATTCCCGCAGTTTCGGCATAATTTTTTGGGCTGCTGGGTTATTGGTATTTCTTCCCCCAATCAGGGCAACATTTTGATTTAATTGCGGTGTAAAACCCGCATCTTTTCCCCGCAAAACCGCAGGATTGAGCATAATTAGGGGTCGCGATTTTTGGTAGGCAATGCGAAGATTATTGATAATCTCGGCATCGTTGTTATAAATTTTTAACAAGCGATCGCAAGCGGCTAATTCCTGCTGAATTCGACTACTAGCGGGAGCATTTTGTAGGAGTTGATTAGCTTGGTTTAGGATAACTTTTTGAAAATCACCTTGACGAATATCGGCAATCTCGGTGATGTCAAATAAACGCATATTTTCATCGGTGCGGCGCGTTTCTTTCCAGAGGGGGCTAGATTGCTTTAAAATCTCTTCTGAGAGGGGTAAACAAAGGTTATCCATACCCGTATCGTAGGCATTTTTGTTACCAGCAATCCCCGAGGCAAATTGTTCGATAAAGTCTTGATAAAGACTATTTAATTCTTGTCTGTCAAATAATTTAATCCCATTAATTAACAAAGCATCGGCACTATCAATCTGTTGATTAGCTTGGAGATTAAATAGATCGCGACTTTGAATTAATTTCTGACGAAAGCGATTAAAACGGCTTTCTAATTGATTAAGATGTTCCAATAAACGATTAATAACCTCTACTCCTGCACCTCTGGTTTTTCGTTGAATATTGGCCATTAAATAGCCTTCCAATCCCGTTAAAGCTTGTTCACAATATTCTTCCATCTTATCTTTTTTGGAGATATGAAGTTTATCTTTCAGATCATTAATTTCCGCTAAGGCTGTATCGTATTCCCGTTGACGTTTACTTTCGTTTTGACTCCAAACCTGTTCTTGATCGCGACGGAATTTTTCTGCTATGTCGGTGAAGATTTGTCGTACTAAAACAATAAAACTCTCGGCAAATTTTACCCCACGGTTCCGATCCTCAAGGATATTATAAAACTCCATTTCTAGGGACTTTTTACCCCGTTGAATAATTTCATCCCGGTTATTATAAATCTTTTTCAGGTAATCGCCGTGCAGCCGTTCATCGGGACTCAATTCTAGTAAATGATTGCGTTTAAATTCCTCGACTCTTGGTGTCAAATAATCATTAATAAATTGCAGAATTTTACCCTGTTCATTGCCTAAAATATTAACCCCCTGTTTGGTACAAGAGAGCCAATTATCTTGATTAATTTCCTGACGAGTTTCGTTAGTCCATTGGGAGATTATGGCAATTAAAGAGCGATCCTTGTCGGCACATAAATCCATAATTAATTCCCCTTCGCTCAAGCGCATTCTCTTGAGGATATCACCTCTGACTAAGTCCAACATTTGAGCGGGTAAAATCACGGAATCATTCAGCCACCAATTAATTAAATCTTTGGCTAAACGTTCCGATAAGGAGGCCCGAATTTGGGCAATAGGAATTTCAATAGTTGATAGCCCAAAACTCATAAATTGCTTAGGATAACCGCGCCCCCCTGGGTCAGCTTGCGCCCAAGAACCCTTAATATTATCTCTAATGGAACGTTTATGGGGGGCAAAATCAGAAGTCATATCTAGGAAGATATTTTGGGCGATCATTTCCCGAATTTGACCGAGTTTAAAATCACCTTCTCCGTTTTTTGTCCCCACTAAATAGGTAAAATCAAAGGGTGGTAATTTACTAGCCACTTCATCAACTAAACCGCTGCTAAACTGTTGATGATATTCGGTTCTGTAGTCAGAAAAGTAATTTAATTCCATCAAGGCAGCGTAACCATTAGCCAAAACTCGATCGCCGACACTAATCCCCGCAAATGCTTCAGGAGTGGGAACAATTGCCGTACTCAAAGGACTACTTTCCCCTCGTAACCAATTACGAATACAGTAACCTATATCGATTAACATTCCGCTACCCGTACCACCGTTTAAAGACCCCGTAGTAAAGACATTAATAGCACTATTACTAACTTTAATTCCATAGTGATCGAGCATAAAGTTTTCTTGTCCCTTTACCCGTCTCACCGCGTCCAGAAATTTCCTTTGAATCTCATGATAATTACAAAATAAAGCAAAACGACCACAGGCGCGAATTTGTCCCGCTCCCGCTTCTAGGGAAGTAATATTTCTCTCTAATTCCGGGGGAAACCAACTATTAATCCAGGGATATCTATCCATGTCAGATACCATCTCCTGTACCTGTTTTCCACTCACCCGGGCCCAGTGTTTTTCGTTATCTTTAAAAGCACTGCCTGCAGCTTCAGGATTACTGATTTTATAATCCTTATCCGTGTCAACCACCAAAAAGCTGACAATCGGAAAATTACTCAAACTGCCATAACTTTCCTCGATTAAGCGACGCAATCGCGATAAAATTTCGTTACCCGTGCCACCAATACCCACTAAAACCGTGGGAACCATGCTTTTTTCTTCTACTGCTGCCGGCATAATTATTTAACTCCTAAGACCATTTCTTGACGGTTGCGGGGGACTTCGTAGGTGAGGAAATCGTAGGCTAATTTAGTGTTAGGAAAAATTGCCCGCGCTTCCTCTAACAGATTGGAAATATCCAGAGAATTCCCCGGTAGATAACGGGGACTAAAATGGGTCATTAATAACAATTTTACCTGGGCTGCCAAGGCCACCTGGGCTGCCATCGTCGAAGTGGAATGAACACTTTCAAAGGCTAATCCGGCATCTTGGTGAGCAAAAGTCGCCTCATGAATTAGCACATCTGCATCCCGTGCCAATTCGATCGAGCCTTCACAGAAAATAGTATCGGTACAATAGGCTATTTTACGGCCGATTTCCGTTTCCCCGCAGAGGGACTGACCGCGAATTTTTCTGCCATCGGGAAGGGTGACAGTTTCCCCTTTTTTCAGCTTGCCGTAAATTGGTCCGGGGGGAATACCTAAAGCGTTGGCTTTTTCCACATCAAAACGTCCAGGACGGTCTTTTTCGGCGATGCGATAACCGTGGGCGGGAATACGATGTTTTAATAGCTGACAGGAGACGGTAAATTCTTCATCTTCGTAGAGTATGCCGGGGGAAACGGGATGGACACGCACCCGATTGGCTAAATTAGTATAGGAATACTTAGCACAAGCGCGCAGATAGTCCCCTAGTCCGGGGGGTCCGTAGATATCAATATCCTGAGCAGAACCAGCTAATCCGATACTGGCTAACAATCCCATTAAACCAAAGATATGATCCCCGTGCATATGGGTGATAAAAATGCGTCGGATTTGGGAACTTTTTAGGTCGCTACGCAGTAACTGGTGTTGAGTTCCTTCTCCACAGTCAAACAGCCATATTTCCGCCCGTTGCGGCAAACGAAGGGCGATACTAGAGACATTACGCGAACGAGTGGGAACCCCGGAACTGGTTCCTAAAAAAGTAATCTCCACAGGATAGCTGTCAGGATAGAGGATTATTTTTCTAGTCTAGGCTGTTTTGATCGATTTCTCGATCGAATTGCTGCTTTTCTGTATTTGATCACTTGGAAACAGGAAATGCTCTGATTTTAACCTCAATTAATTTTAGTACAAATGATTTAGCTTCCCGTTTCCCCAACCCCCACTCGGCAATAATTAATCGCAGCCAGAAATACATTGGCGCACTTATCATACTTTGTGTTTTTTGTCAAAAAAACTTTTTTTTTGCAATAAAACTACACAAAAAAAAGATCATCGTTGTGGGTGAAATTGACTCATTTACCCGTCTTAATTAGGATCACCCTGTAGATGTGGCAAGGGTTTCAACCATTGTTGCCCAAAAAAGCACAGAGTAACCCATTATGAAATTCTATCAAATCGCTGTTACCTTCATAACATCGTTGTTAAATAAAAATCTTTCTCAATTAATTCTTAAGAATTTGTAAATATTGCGAAATGTTAATTTAAATATTCTCAAGTTTTTGGAGTCAATAAATAATTTTTGCTTATCTTTGTCCAAAATCGGGTTAGAAGTCAGTTATCAGTTATCAGTTATCAGTTATCAGTTATCAGTTATCAGTTATCAGTTATCAGTTATCAGTTATCAGTTATCAGTTATCAGTTATCAGTTCACTGAGAAAACTCCCCACACCCCACACCCTACACCCCACACCCTACTTCCCCACACCCCATCCCTAGAACGATCTTTGGGACAAGATTAAGTTTAAAATCTGAAATAGATGATTTTTTTGAGGATCGAGTCAAGTTTATGGCAGATATTGTCGATATTGCGGTCAGTGCCGATAATTTTAAAACGCTAGTGACGGCGGTACAAGCCGCTAATCTTGTGGATGCCCTAAAAAGTCCCGGCCCCTTCACGGTTTTTGCCCCCACCGATGAAGCTTTTGCCAAATTGCCCCCCGGGACGATTACAACCCTAGTGCAGAATATCCCCCAATTAACCCGAATTCTCACCTATCACGTCGTTGCGGGCAAATATATGCAGGAAGATTTGGCGAAATTGGCTGTAGTGACTTCTCTAGAGGGTTCACCGATTCCCATTGATTGTAGCGAAGGTTTTGAGGTGAAAAATGCCACGGTGGTCGCGGGTAATATCGAGGCGGATAATGGTGTGATCCACGTCATCGATACGGTGATCCTGATGGGTTAGTTTTTGACTGGCTTTTCTCTGGGCTGCATCCAGGGCGGATCTGTCTTATTTAGTCACTAAATATACAGATACTTTTGCTTGTTTATGGTTTTGATGCTCGACGGAGGAAAATGCCCACTTTCTGCGGTTATAAACCAGATAATTCCCGCTAAGGAGTACGCCAATGAAGACCTTAGAATTTCTCTCGGAACTGAATACCGCACCGCAAGGATGGGGATTCTGGATTGATCGTCAGCAGATCGAAGCCAACCACGTCGGTCAATATTCCTTTGAGAATGATCGTTTGCCAAAAAGTTTTGTTGATATCGGTAGTCTCGCTGAATTAGCTCACCAACGACAAAAATATATTCTTAGCCATCTCGACAGTAATGGCAACGTGGAAGAACTCGCTCAAGAATGGGTGCAAACACTGCTCGCTAATTTGACAACTTAATAGTTTCTGGAAAATTCACCCAAAAAAGAGGCCACTTTCTGCAAGATGACCTCTAAATTTTTTTGTTAGGGGTTGGGGTGTTGGGGTTTTAGGGTGTTAGGGTGTTAGTTGAATTTCCCCATCTCCCCATTCCCCTATTCCCCTATTCCCCTATTCCCCAGAAGCATTAGGACTGATTTTGAGAACTAAAACCCCTAAAGGCGGTAAACAGAGATCAATCGAGTAGGGACGGCTATGATAGGACCATTCCTCCGACCATTTACCGCCAAGGTTGCCCATATTACTACCGCCATATTTACCCGCATCGCTGTTAAAGATTTCCTGATAAAAACCGGGATGGGGTACACCAACGCGATAATGGCTGTGGGGTTGGGGAGTAAAATTACAGACCACCACCAGAAACTCCTGCCAATTTTTGCTCCAGCGCAGGAAAGAAACGACGCTATGACTATTATCACTACAGTCGATCCACTCAAAGCCATCCTGACCAAAATCCTGGGTATATAAAGCAGGTTCACTCTTATAGGTGGCGTTCAAATCAGTAAAAAAGCGTTTTAGCTGTTGATGGGGTTCGTACTGCAAAAGACCCCACTCCAAATCACCCCAAACATTCCACTCACTCCACTGGCCAAATTCCATGCTCATAAACATGGTTTTCTTGCCGGGGTGGGTAAACATATAACCAAATAATGCCCGGACATTGGCAAATTTTTGCCACTCATCCCCCGGCATTTTGCCAATCATATTACTTTTGCCGTGAACCACTTCATCGTGGGACAAAGCCAGCATATAATTCTCGCTGTGGTTATACCACATACTAAAAGTGACATTATTTTGATGGAATTGACGGAACCAGGGATCCATGCCGAAATAATCGAGCATATCGTGCATCCAGCCCATATTCCACTTCAAATTAAAGCCTAAACCGCCCATATAGGTGGGCCAGGACACCATCGGCCAAGCGGTGGATTCTTCGGCAATTGACAGAATTCCGGGGAAATAGCTAAAAATTACATGATTGACTTGACGCAGGAATTCGGCGGCCTCTAAATTCTCCCGGCCACCGTACTCGTTGGCCACCCATTCCCCATCTTTACGACAATAATCGAGATAGAGCATAGAAGCCACCGCATCCACGCGAATACCGTCAATATGGTACTTATCGAACCAAAATAGGGCATTAGCCACCAGGAAATTTCTGACTTCGTTGCGACCGTAGTTAAAAATTAAGGTTCCCCATTCCTTGTGTTCCCCTTTGCGCGGGTCGCCGTGTTCATAAAGATGAGTACCATCAAAGAAAGCTAACCCGTGGCCATCTTTGGGGAAGTGACCGGGGACCCAATCCACTAGCACACCAAGGCCATTTTGGTGACATTGATCGACAAAATACATGAAATCTTCAGGATTGCCGTAGCGACTGGTGGGGGCAAAATAACCCGTCACTTGATAACCCCAAGAACCATCAAAAGGATGCTCGGCGATCGGTAATAATTCGATATGGGTGTAACCTAATTCTTTAACGTAGGGAATTAGTTTTTGGGCTAACTCGTAGTAACTCAAAAAGCGCGCCCCAGTGTTCCATTCCGACACGGGAACCGGTTCCCCTTCCCCGGAAAGTAAACGGGGTGGTTCGGCACTAGAAGCGTGCAGCCAAGAACCGAGGTGTAATTCGTAAACGGAAACCGGTTGAGTTAAAGGATCGCTATGGCGGCGTTTTTCCATCCAATCGCTATCATCCCAAGTATAGCTATCTAAATTGGCCACGATCGAGGCGGTTTTCGGGCGTACTTCTTGGGCAAAACCGTAGGGATCAGATTTTTCGTAAATATGACCTTCCCAATTTTTGATCTCGTATTTATATTTAGTGCCAACACCGATTTCCGGGATAAACAATTCCCAGACCATATTATTACGTTTCCGCATTTGGTGATCACGACCATCCCAGCTATTAAAATCACCAATAATCGAGACGTTGCGAGCATTAGGGGCCCAAACGGCAAAATAAACCCCTTTAATACCCTCGATTTCGGCTAAATGCGCCCCTAATTTTTCATAAATGCGATGATGGTTGCCCTCCCCAAACAGGTGTAAATCAAAATCGCTCAGTTTGGCAGAACGGAAGGCATAGGAATCATAGATTACTCGTTCCTGTTCTCCCTCGTGGATGCGTAATTGATAATTGTTCAGTTCACTGATATCGATAACGCACTCGAAAAAATGGGGGTGATAAGCGGTCGTCATGGGATATTCTTGTCTTTGGGACGGTAAAATAACCCAAGCGGCCGTGGTTTTCGGTAAATAGGCTCTAACAACCCATTTATTGACTTTTCCTTCTTCTTCTAGGGGATGGGCCCCCAAAACCTCAAAGGGATCGTGATGGAGGTTGTTGACGATTTGATGGACTTGTTCGGGGGATACCACTATAGACATTCAGTTAACACTCTTGACATTTACAATACTTATAGCAAGGAAATAGTCATTTTTTCCTTGCCTTCTGGGAATTCTCAAACTAATGATATATTCTGCCTACTCATTCAACTATGGCTGTGACTGCTGCCAAAATTATCATGTTTAAAGACGATTTTGCGCTCCGAAACCTGATTTACCCCTTTCTCGGTCAAAAAAACTAACAAGTAGAAATGGTGGCCGATGGTAAAACTGCCAATTTAACCTCGATTTGGTCATTCTCGATGTTAATCTAGCGGATAGCCTCGAATTTGACCTACTCTACATCTCTACACAGTTTTTAACTGGAACGAGTTTGATCCCTAGGAGATTGACTTTCTTCTAATTCCGCTTTGATTTTTACCGAGTCTTCAATCTGCTGGGCCTCTCGCTTAAATTCACTTTCAAATTCCTTGGATGCTTCTTGAAATCCTCGAATCGTTTTGCCTAAACTGCGACCGATTTCTGGTAATTTTTTCGGTCCGAAAACTAGCAGGGCAATCAAGAGAATTAACCCCATTTCCGGCAATCCAATCCCAAAAATATTCATTTTTCTGCTCCTAATAAAAAAATCGCGGTGGGCAATAACCCACCTGCTAAAGTCTGCGGGACAATTCTGCGTCCAAAAATGCCGACAAGATTGTTGGAATCTGCTTACTGACCCCAATCTACATTAAATCCTTCTAAAATTAGGGAGGAGTTGTAGATCTGTAAAATAATCAGCAAAAAGACTAAAAACAGAGCCATAAACACTCCCATCAGCAAGGTAGTTCCCCAACCGGGGGAAACTTTACCATATTCCGAATTGAGGGGACGAAGGATTTCACCTAAGCGTGTACGCTGTGCCATAAGTTACCAAGAAAGATCTGTAAATGATAATTTTGTATTGATCCGTAATTTGAGGAAGTGCCAACCAGTCAACCCAGTGAGATAAAATCTACTGCCGTTGCCAGTGGAGCTTTTTTGGTTTAATTCCGAACGGAATCATTTTTCTCCCGCCCTGCCACGCCCACAGGAATCTGCAAGCGCCTACAGTACGGGAATTATTTTAACATTGTTTGGTAATCTTCTCAGGATTTAGGAGACGGTCGATGGGGGTTGGGGTGATTTTTCAGTTATCAGTTATCAGTAATCAGTTATCAGTCAGGAGTTAGGGTTGGGGTGATGGGGGAGAAGGGAGAAGGGAGAAAAAGCTGATCACTGATCACTGATCAAGTCTCCTTCGGTGCTATGATCGAGTATGTAAAGTTTTATCAACACTAACTTAAACAAGCTCTCAAGAGAGGATATAAAGAACCACACATGGCTTACACACTTCCCCCTTTACCCTACGATTACACTGCCTTAGAGCCTTGTATCACCAAAAGTACCCTAGAATTCCACCACGACAAGCACCACGCCGCTTATGTCAATAACTATAACGGTTTGGTCAAAGATACGGAACTCGATGCTCTCTCTTTAGAAGAAGTTATCGTTAAGGTTGCTGGTGATGCCTCTAAAGCTGGGGTTTTCAACAATGCCGCCCAAGCATGGAATCATAGTTTTTATTGGGACTGCATGAAACCGGGTGGTGGCGGTGCGCCTACCGGTGCTTTAGCCGCTAAAATTAACGCAGATTTCGGTAGTTTCGAGAAATTTGTCGAAGCTTTCAAAACTGCGGGCGCTACTCAATTCGGTAGCGGTTGGGCTTGGTTGGTTCTCGATAACGGTACTCTCAAAGTTACCAAAACCGGCAACGCTGACAATCCTTTAACCGCCGGACAGGTTCCCCTCTTAACTATGGATGTGTGGGAACACGCTTATTATCTCGACTACCAAAATCGTCGTCCCGATTACATCAGCGACTTTTTAACCAAGTTGGTTAATTGGGATTTCGTGGCTGCTAATTTAGCAGCGGCCTAAAAATTTAGCTCAGTTAATCCAGTTATCAGTTATCAGTTATCAGGGATTGGGGAGCAGGGAGAAACCATCCATAGGTTGGGGGTTAGTCTTACTATTAAAATTGGCAAATCTCTCTAACATTAATTATCCTTAAGTATAGATAACTAGAAAAAACTTTTTTAACATCGATCGCGCTTGTTGCACAATGGAACAAACTGTCAGTTGGATTATTCCCCGTCATCCCCGTCCCGATTATCCCCTGTTTGTATTTTTACCCGGAATGGATGGCAGCGGCCAACTCTACCATCGTCAGATTAAAAACCTTGCTCCTTACTTCGATCTGCGTTGTTTGGCGATTTCCCCGCAATATCTCGGTGATTGGGAGGAATTAAGCGATTGCGTGATTGCTTTATTGGCACAGGAATTAAAGGGACAATCGAGAAAAGTCTATCTCTGCGGTGAGTCTTTTGGTGGCTGTTTAGCCTTGAAAATAGCGACAAAATCACCAAAATTAATTAAAAAACTGATTTTAATTAACCCCGCTTCTTCTTTTAATCAAAGACCTCTTTTAAGCTTGGGAATCGGTATCACCCAGATAATGCCCGATTTCATCCACGGCAGCTCGGCACTAACTATTTTACCCTTTCTCGCCGCTCTGGGTCGAATATCCAGGGAAGATCGCCGCTCTCTCCTCAAAGCCATGCAATACGTCCCACCGAAGACGATTAGCTGGCGTTTATCCCAGTTACAACGGTTTCAGGTTAGTGCCAGCGAGTTAAAAGATCTGCAATTGGAGGTGTTAGTGATAGCCAGTCAAGGAGATCGACTGTTACCATCGGTAGCGGAGGCTAAACGCCTAATTCAGCAGTTACCCGCCGCAAAATTAACGATTCTGCCCAATAGTGGTCACGCTTGCTTGCTAGAAACCGATATTCACCTCAAAGACATTCTCCATCACCATGCTTGTCTCCCCCGAAGCTTACCCGCAAAAAGTCACTGAGGATGGTTCTTATACCTTTTTTTCGACCGAATTCGGCGAATGTTATCATTCTACCTCCGGGGCAAGGGAAGAGGCTGAGAAAAAATTTATCCTCTCCAGTCGTCTGGCAGCGAAAGCAGACCAGAGCAATAATCTGAAAATTCTTGACATTTGTTACGGCTTAGGGTATAATGCCGCCGCAGCCTTAGCGGCCATTTGGCAAGTTAGGGGGGATTGTCGGGTAGAATTATTAGCTTTGGAAAGCGATCAAATGGTTCCCCTAGCAGCTATTAGAGAAAATCTCTTAAATAGTTGGAGTCAACCAATTCCCCAATATTTAAACGATTTTGCCCATAATCACCGGCTAGACTTGCCTAATCTCACCGCTAAACTGTTAATCGGGGATGCGCGACAGACGATAACCAAGGTGATTGAGGCGGGTTTTCAAGCAGAGGCAATTTTTCTCGATCCCTTTTCCCCGGGTAAATGTCCGCAACTGTGGACGGTGGAGTTTTTAGCTTTAGTGGCCAAATGTCTGAGTCCGACGGGTTATTTAGTCACCTATTCCTGTGCTGCCTCGGTGCGAAGGGCTTTACAATTAGCAGGATTGCAGATTGGAGCCACCGATAGCGTCGGACGGCGATCGCCAGGGACAATAGCCAGTTTTTTGTCCTTACCCCCATCTCTATCGGCACAGGAACGGGAACATCTGCAAACTAAAGCCGCTATTCCCTATCGAGACGCGACTTTAACCGACCCAGCCGAAGTTATCATACAACGTCGTCGCAGCGAACAGGCTCTCTCTGATTTAGAACCGACTAGCCACTGGAAAAAACGTTGGCAAAGAGTGGTGAGTTCGATCGAAATCTCGGAATGAGATTAATGTAGGTAAGTAAGTAGTTATAATTAAATTGAAGATAGATTTTGCCTCTGATCCCCCCTGCCCCCCTTGATAAGGGGGGTGCCGATCCCCCCTTAGTCCCCCCTTAATCCCCCCTTGATAAGGGGGGTGTCTGATAATTTTTAACGACTAAGCTTTTACGCATTTAAGTTACATTGACAGCATTACCCTTATTTTTAATTTTTCTACTCCATTTAATAATCAATCCCCATTCATTTAAAAGCTGATTGACTACTTTTTCCTGTTCTTCTTTATTTTCAAATTCTCGATTAGCTATGTACTCTTTAGCGGAATGCCACACTAATTCTATTAGGTTGTAATCTGGACTATAATCTGGTAAAAACTCTAGCCTAATATTGGGCAACTCTTTTTCCACCTGCTCAATAACATCTTTCTTTTTGTGATAACTAGCATTGCTGAGAGGGGGA
>NZ_JADBVE010000412.1:0-16286 GCF_020245285.1 Microcystis sp. M31BS1 | reverse complement strand
CAGTTATCAGTTATCAGTTATCAGTTATCAGTTATCAGTTATCAGTTATCAGTTATCAGTTATCAGTTATCAGTTATCAGTTATCAGTTATCAGTTATCAGTTATCAGTTATCAGTTATCAGTTATCAGGGAAATTTCAACTAAAACCCCAAAACCCCAACTATCTGTTTTTTTAGTTTTCACTTTTTCCTTTAAAACTGTCTCCTGTCTAATTAACATATTCTCGGTAATTGTTCACCGACTAACATATCGAGAATTCTGTTAGTGCCGAAAGGGGTTTTTAAGTAAACTAAATTGGGGGGAGAAGCGACGACTTCCCCGATAGAAGCGGCATTTTTACCGTCAGGATGGGAACGCATCACTGCTAAAACGCGATTTTCTGCCTCTGGAGGCACGACAAGGACTAATTTGCCCTCATTTGCCAGATAAAGCGGTTCTAAGCCCAATAATTCGCACATTCCTCGCACTTCTTCCCGGATGGGGATCGCCGTTTCCTGCACCTGTATTCCCACCCCTGAACTTTGGGCAAATTCGTTTAAAACCGTGGCTAATCCGCCTCTAGTGGCATCCCGCATCGCTTTAACTTGTGGGCAAACGGCCAGAATTGCAGAAATTAAAGAATTCAAGGCTTGACAATCGCTTTCGATTGTGCATTGTAGGTCTAATTCGCCCCTAGCAATCAGAATGGCGGCACCGTGATCCCCCAGAAAACCGTTTAGCAAAATGCGATCGCCAACTTGTAAATTATTCGCCCCAGAATTGATTCCGGCCGGAATTACTCCGACTCCAGAGGTGTTAATAAATATTTGATCCCCTTGTCCCTTGAGAACGACTTTTGTATCCCCGGTGACGATTTTTACTGCTGCTTTTTCGGCGGCTATTTTCATGCTAGTAACGATGGTTTTTAGGGTGTCGATAGATAAACCTTCTTCGAGGATAAAACTACAACTGAGATAGAGAGGAATTGCCCCACCGACAGCCAAATCATTAACGGTTCCATTGACTGCTAAACTGCCAATATCACCCCCCGGAAAGAATAGAGGAGAAACCACATAGGAATCGGTTGTAAATGCCAAGCGCTCGCCTATTTTAGCCAAATCTTTAATCTCAAATCGGGCTTGATCTTCAAGGGGTGCCAGTAAGTTATTATCGAAGTTACTAACGAATATCTCGTTAATTAAATCCCGCATTGCTCTGCCACCGCTGCCATGGGAGAGAGTGATATTTGTGTCGGTAATTTTTGTTTTTTTTAATTTTAAAGAAGCTGAAGGAGTGCTAGTCATAGGTGAGGTAGTAAGTTTTCGTTTTGGGTAGTCGGTGGCCGATAGCAAATTAGGTTACACTTTATCTTGATGAAAAACACTGTCATAGCTTACTGCTAGATTATCTTAATGGGTTTCTGGTATTTCTCGCACTTTTTCTACAGTTAAGTCCAAGGCTTGAGCAATTTGTTCTACCGTTAAACCTAAAGCCAATAAACGCGGCACAGATTCCAGTTTACCTTCCAGTTTACCTTCCAGTTTACCTTCCAGTTTACCTTCCAGTTTACCTTCCAGTTTACCTTCCAGTTTACCTTCTTCTCGAACGTCTTGAAAATAACGGGTTTGTTTCAGTTCATCTAAACTAAACATGGCTTCTATCTCCCGGCGACTTAGACGTGGTAATTTATAGATAAGGATCGTTTCTATTAATTGTAGGAGGTTTTGCGGTTGGGTAAATTCAGTTCGCACTCGTTCAATAAGTTGTTTGGCTGTTGCCACGGCTTGATTTTCTTTAGCAATAATTAATTTTATGGTGGCAATACCGAGGGAATCTTGATTAATATCATCTAGTTCATCTAAATAGATTCGCGTCACTCTCCCAGATGTCAATAAGTCTTGATAACGTAAAATCTTATCTGATTCTACCCGACGATGGGGATAAATGACCACCCCGCGCCAATCATTGTTAAAAGCAGTTTTACTGAGATATAAGAAGATTTCAGCAAAGAAACGGCCATAAAAATTCTGATCATCTTGAAATTGCACCTCGCAGAAATAAATAGGAATGCTAGGATCGGTAATATTGGGCAAAAATACGCCATCAATACGAAAAGCTAGTTGCTTGATTTCGACGGAATCAAAGCGGTAATTCTCGGCTTCTCCGGGGGAAAGGTTGATTAATTCAAAGAAAATTGACGGATAAGATTGAAAAAGATCATAAAAAATACTGTCGGTTTTCATGCCCGGACTTGTGGTGTAAACTATGCAAAAATATAGAGATAGAGAGTTTTCCTACTAATTAGCCTGATTATAGCAGTTATCTTTGCCAAAACCAATGCTAAAAGCCGATCTGGGAAAAGCTAATACCTAAAATAACCGATAAACGATCGAGTCTAAACATCTCCCCCTGGTCAGGGCGCTATAGCTGACAGTGAGTCGCTATAATAGAATTCGCCGATCGCTAACTTCTCCCTCGGTAAAATTTCTATGACTGGAAGACTGAACAAGCTACAACAAGATTTAAGGAACATAGAAACGGAAGTGGCAAATTTAGCCGAAAGAATGCGGGAAAAATACCGAATTTATCTTGATTTACTCGGTGAATCTCTCTATAAACAGGCGATCGGGGCAGTGTATCATATCTGTACCCGCTACTATGGGGGGGAATTTCTGGCTCTCTCCCACAGCAATCGTCAGAAACTACAAGAGGAGATCAAAGCTCTAGGACAAGAGGCTAAAGCCAGTTTACAGCAATTGGGCGAGCAGAGCTTCGATCGAGGGACATTTTCAGGGGTAGGATTCTCTAAAAGTCCAGCAGAGACGAAAAATACCCCAGATTTCTTGAAACTTTTTCTAAACAAACCAGAAAATCTAGCCGCAACTGGAGAGATTAATAACCCCGATATTTTACTTTATTGTTGTCGAGTGCTGGAAAAAAACTGTATCGAGATTCTCAATCATCTCTCCAAACAAATTAATCAGCAACTACAAAAAGCTTATATTCTTCCCCCTCATCTACCCAGTCAAATTATCGATATGGCAATTCAAGCGGGAGAAGAGGGACAATCCCTAGGTGGAGGAAATAATATGTTAAACATTTTAGTAGAAGCTAAAAACCCTGAACCAGAGGAGGAAAAAGATGAAGATGAAGATGAAGATGAAGATGATGGGGATGATCATAATTTTTCAAGTGGCAAAGTCACTAAAGTAACGGCAATTCATCTACGAATGGCTGAACTGGAATTTGCTGATACGCGCTTAAGTGTCGAAAGAAATCAAATTCGCTCCCTTTGGGAACAATTAAATCGTCTAGGTAAACAATATCATCACCTTCGCAAAGAATATACTATCGCTCAAGCGGAAGCGGCGTGGCGCAGTAGTTGGTATGATTAATCAGTTATAATCAAACAGAGGTATTAGGGAAACATAATACTGGGAAATTTGGAATCAAGAGGCAATTATGAAAGGGGAAATACCCGACTGGGTGAGATTACAAAAAGCCTTATCTGTAGAAGCGGAAAAAGGTTATCCCGATCTTCAGGGAAATCAATACCGTTTTAGCGAGTTTTTCTGTCTTAGTTTCGGGGATAATCCTCCCGTGGGAATTGCCACCAGTGAGAGAAATCGCTGGCGAGAATTAGCCCAAAAATTTGCCCAATATTCCCAATTTAATCCCAGACAAAGACAACAATTAGTCGCCGAAACTCGCAATTTTTTACAACAATTACGGCAAACTTTAGAAGCAACCCCCACCCCAAAAGAACCAGCTGTGGCGAAAATTATTAATACCACTCCCATCACGGCAAAGGCTAATTCTCCACGGCAAGTCACCCTCGAACAACCCTTGAAATATCTAGCGGAAGTGGGAGAGAGAAAAGCCAGTCTTTTAGAAAGATTAAACCTCCACAAAGTTGAAGATTTATTATATTATTATCCCCGGGATCATGTGGATTATAGTCGTCAAGTCAATATCGCTAATTTAACCGAGGGGGAAACGGTAACTTTAGTGGGGAATGTCAAGCGCTGTAATTGTTTTACTAGCCCCAAAAACACCAAGTTAGCTATCTTTGAATTGCTCTTACAGGATCGCACTGGACAGATAAAATTAAACCGTTTTTATGCGGGAACTCGCTATAATAATCGTGCTTGGCAAGAAGGACAAAAAAAACTCTATCCCGTCGGTTCGGTGGTGGCGGTTAGTGGTTTAGTCAAAGCGGGAAAATATGGGTTAACTTTAGAAAATCCTGAATTTGAGTTATTAGACAGTTCTGGGGCAAGTATTGAGTCCTTAAAAATCGGGCGTATCCTGCCGGTTTATCCCCTCACCGATGGAGTACCCGCCGACCTAATTAGAAAGGCTGTAGTCGCCGCTTTTGGGGCAGTAGAGGCGATAAAAGACCCCCTACCTTTCGGTCTAAGAAAACAATACGGATTAATCGATTTAAAAACAGCAATTACTAACATTCATTTCCCCAATAATGCCGAGATTCTCAGTCAAGCGCGACGGCGATTAGTCTTTGATGAATTCTTCTTTTTACAATTGGGGTTTCTGCGGCGGCGGCAACAGTATCGTCAGACACAGAAAAGCGCTATTTTTAGTGCTAAGGGTCAACTAATTGATCAATTTAATCAGATAATTCCCTTTCAATTAACCAATGCTCAAAAACGAGTTATTGAGGAAATTTTAGAGGATTTAGATTCTAGCACCCCGATGAATCGTCTTGTGCAGGGGGATGTGGGTTCTGGCAAAACAATTGTCGGAGTTTATGCCATTTTAGCAGCCCTACAATCCGGTTATCAAGCGGCATTAATGGCTCCTACGGAAGTTTTAGCAGAACAACATTATCGTAAGTTAGTTAGCTGGTTTAATCTCTTACATTTACCCGTAGAATTATTAACTGGTTCCACAAAAACCGCTAAACGGCGAGAAATTCACGCCCAATTAGAGACAGGAGAATTACCACTTTTAGTGGGAACTCATGCCCTAATTCAAGATGCAGTTAATTTCCGCAAATTAGGTTTAGTTGTTATTGATGAACAGCATCGCTTTGGGGTACAACAAAGGGCAAGATTATTAAGCAAAGGAGAGTCTCCCCACGTTTTAACCATGACAGCAACACCGATTCCCCGTACTTTAGCTTTAACCCTGCATGGGGATTTAGATGTGAGTCAAATTGACGAATTACCCCCCGGCAGACAACCGATTCAAACCACCGCTTTAAATGGCAATCAAAGAAGGGCTGCCTATGATTTAATTCGCCGTGAAATTGCCCAAGGCAGACAAGCTTATGTGATTTTTCCCTTAATTGAAGAATCGGAAAAATTAGATGTGAGGGCTGCGGTGGAAGAATATCAAAATTTATCAGAAAAGATTTTTCCCAATTTTAATATCGGTTTACTCCATGGTCGCATGAGTTCCGCCGAAAAAGAGGAAATCTTAACAGCTTTTCGCGATAATATTCTGCAAATTATTGTCTCAACTACGGTTATCGAAGTGGGGGTGGATGTTCCCAATGCCACGGTGATGTTAATTGAAAATGCCGAACGTTTTGGCCTTTCACAATTGCATCAATTACGGGGGCGCGTCGGCAGAGGTTCCCATCAATCCTATTGTTTACTTTTAAGTGGCAGTAATAGTGCTAATTCCCGTCAAAGATTGACGGTTTTGGAACAATCCCAAGACGGCTTTTTTATCTCGGAAATGGATATGCGATTTCGCGGTCCGGGGGAAGTTTTAGGACAACGACAATCGGGTTTACCAGATTTTGCCCTCGCTAGTTTAGTGGAGGATCAAGAGGTGTTAGTTTTGGCAAGAGATGCCGCCGAAAAAATTATGTTAGATGATCCCCATTTAATCACTTTGCCCAATTTGAAACAAGCTTTAGAAGCTAAATATCAACGGATGTTAGGAGCGGATATTTTAACTTGATTTAGATGTTCAGTAATCAGTATCCAGTTATTAAAAACTGATTATTTATTCTCCGTTTTGCATGAGTGCCTCTCTTGATATGTAGCCCATACTCAAGGGATGGCCGTATTACTTCCGATTTTATCACTCAATCCAAGCCTTTGGGGGGTTCTACCCCCCAAACCCCCCGTTGGGGGCGTGGCGCCGCCCCCAAACCCCCCGCGCATTAGTTTTTCGGTGGGATGCTTACACGCGGCTGCTGACACATCTGTAATAATTTAGGAGTCACTGATAATTGCTGATTGTCGGTATTTTTACAAATATGAGATGCACCCAATCAGTAATCAGTAAACAGTGATCAGTAATCAGCGAAAAGACAGCAGCAAACTGCCATTTGATGAGGCTCACTTAATACATACTGCTCACTCAAAACTTAAAACTCAAATCTTATAACTGATAACTGATCACTGATAACTGATAACTGATAACTGATCACTGATCACTGATAACTGATAACTGATCACTGATCACTGATAACTGATCACTGATCACTGATCACTGATAACTGATAACTGATAACTGATAACTGATAACTGATCACTGATAACTGATTCAATTAACCAAATTTAATCATTTCTCGTCCTGCCATCACGGGTAATTCCCCTTTTAAAATGGGAATCAATGTCTCGCGAATTCTGTCCGCATCGGGGGGACAACCCGGCATAAAAATATCGATGGGAATGACTTGATGGACGGGCAGCACTTGATCTAATAATTCGGGAACGATACCGGGTTCTTCTGGTAGTTGAGGTGTGTTATCTCCTAACTCTAAATAAGCTCTTTTTAGCACGGGATCAGCAGTTCCCAACATATTCCGCATAGCGGGAACATTAGCAGTCACAGCGCAATCACCAAAAGAAACGACGGTTTTGGTATTTTGACGGACTAGATGAATTAGTTCTAAATTATCCTGATTAGCGATCGCTCCTTCCACTAAACAGACATCGACATTTTCCGGATAGGTTTTCAGATCGCAGCCGACGGGACTATACACCACGTCAACTTTTTCAGCTAATTCTAACAGCCATTCGTCCAAATCGAGGAAGGACATATGGCATCCCGAACAACCGGCTAACCAGACAGTAGCAAAGCGAATTTTAGACATAATTTTAATTCCTTGATTGGTATTTTTTGGCTGAGTTGCAATTTCGTCAAAAGGATCAAACGCAAAGAAATTCTCTTTTAAGCTATTTTTGCCTCCAGGATAAACTCTTGCATTTTTTCCTCAAAGAAAGGAGCTAAATCTAGATTTTTCCAGTCTTTAAGTAGCTCAAAAATAATCGCCTCCGATGCAAAATTTCCCGTATAGGAAATAAAAGAAAAAGGACGTTTGCCGAAATTGAGCAAACAGCTTAAAATCGTGCAATGGTCTTTTACTCCAAAACCAAGAGAACAGGTTTTATCTCGATCTTTTACTCGCCAATTATCAGCACTTTTGGCATAAATATCTAGGGCAACTAAAGCGGAATCCACTTCTCTAGAATATTTAATTAAGAGCGAATACAAAACCCTAGGCTCTTGACTGACATCAGACAAAATTTCAATTATCCGACAAGGAATACTGGAAAATTGCGCCGTCAAATTGGAGAGAGACTGACACATTTCTATGGCTTGCAGAAATTGCGATTCGGGTGATGTGGTCATAATTATCTCGTTTGCTGAATTGAATCGGACCAAGGATATTGTTTTTGTGCCAGTAAATGCGCTTGTTGCTGCGAAAAGCCTCGATTAATCACTAAGTCAGATTCGTAGATTTCATGATTGAGAAACATCCGATCAAGATTATTCCCTTGAGCGCCAGCGAGTCTTCGCCAAGCTGCTACCATTAAACCTTCGGGAAAAAATTGATATCGAGACACTCCCGATCCAAAAGCGTAATCCTTGGCGCGTCGGATATCGATTTCCGAGATTTCGTATTGGGCAGCAATCCCTAGGATATCTTGATTATTACCCATAATCTGATCATAGTCCTCCCTTACCTTGGCGGTTAATTTCTGCTCGTAGATATCTAAATGCGCCCATCGATCACTATCACCCTCCATCGATTAGTTTAACGCGTCCATTGGTGTTCAGTCCTAGCATTAACTAAAAATTCCAACTTCGATCGATCTTCCTCTTTTTCGGAAACGGCGGAACCCTTGCGGAATATCGCCCCGGTTGGACAAGCGGCAACACATTTGCCGCAGGAAGTACAGGCAGAAACGCTGCCCCAAGGCTGATCCATTCCCGCAATAATTTTATCTTTTTCGCCGCGATAGGCCAGATCCCAAACGTGCGCCCCTTCAATTTCATCACAGACTCGCACACAACGGGTACAGAGAACACAACGATTATGATCGATACCAAAAAGAGGATGGGAAATATCCACTTCTCGCTTGGGAAAACGGTAGGGAAAACGACTATGATCCATACCCACTTCGATGGCTAAATCTTGTAATTCACAGTTACCATTAGCCACACAAACCGCACAAACGTGATTACCTTCAGCGAATAATAATTCCACTGTCATGCGGCGATATTCTTTCAGTTTTGGGGTATCGGTGTGAACCACCATTCCTTCCGCCACTTCCGTTACACAGGCAGGTAATAATTTATTAATACCTTCAATTTCTACCAAACATAAGCGACAGGCAGCTACTTCGGAAACCCCATCGAGATGACAGAGGGCGGGAATTTTTATTCCTACCTGACTAGCGGCTGCGAGAACTCGCGAACCCGCTTCGATCGCTACATCTTTACCATCAATGCTTAAAGTGATTACGGACATAAAAATTATTCTCCTTGAGGATAATATCCCTCTCCTTCCCATAGGCCACAATTTGTGGCCAAGGGTGGGATTTTTACAGAAAGTTTTAACCTAGACAAGCGGCTAAGTCTTTTGCGGGGGTGGTAATCGGCTGCAGGTGATAGGTATCGGAGAGGAATTTCAGGACGTTGGGGGAGATAAATGCCGGTAAAGTTGGTCCCAGACGGATATTTTGAATACCTAGATGCAGCAGGGTGAGCAGTACAGCGATCGCTTTTTGTTCGTACCAAGAGATAATTAGGGAGAGGGGAATCTCATTGACGCTAACGTTAAAAGCGTTGGCTAATCCTAGGGCGATTTTGATGGCACTATAGGCATCGTTACATTGTCCCACGTCCATCAGCCGGGGTAATCCTTCGATGCTACCTAATTGTTTGTCGAAAAAGCGGAATTTTCCACAGGCAAGGGTTAAAACGATGCAATCTTCGGGGACTTGTTCCACAAATTCGGTGTAGTAATTGCGATCAGGTTTTGCGCCATCGCAGCCGCCAACTAGGAAGAAGTGACGGATTTTACCCTGTTTAAGGGCATCAACCACCGTATCAGCGACACTAAGAACGGTATTGTGGGCAAATCCTACCATTACCTGCCGAGGTTCGCTTATTTCAGTAAATCCGGGCAATGACTGCGCTTTAGCAATCACGGGACTAAAATCGATCGCACCGTCCACTGTTTCTAAGCGGTTAATATGGACATAACCCACAGGTCCGAGGGTAAAGAGTTTACTTTCATAGTTTTCGTGGGGGGGCATGAGACAATTAGTAGTTAAAACTATTGCCCCCGGAAACTTAGCAAATTCCTTAGTTTGATTTTGCCAGGCGGTGCCATAATGACCGTAGAGATGGGGATATTTTTCTTTGAGTTTTGGATAACCGTGGGCGGGTAATAATTCTCCGTGGGTATAGACTGTTATCCCAGTATTGGCAGTTTGTGCCAGTAAAGCCGCTAATTGTTTAATATCATGGCCGGAGACTAAAATGGCTTTACCTAGACGCGGATTTAAGGGAACATTTGTCGGTATGGGATGACCGTAGGTTTCGGTATGACCTTGATCTAATAATTCCATTGCTCGCAGGTTTGCTTCCCCAACTTTTAGACAGATTGCCACCCAATCATTCAGGTTTAAATCACTGCGATCAATTGCCGCTAAAGTCTCTTGGATAACCTGATAAACTGAGTCATCCTCTTGACCTAATTCCTGAGCGTGGAAAGTATAGGAAGCAAGACCTTTAACTCCGTAGATAGCAGTTAACTTTAGGGAAAAAATATCGAGGTCTTGCACTTTTTCAATTAGTTCTAAGGATACTTCTTGACCTTGGCTAACTAGGCTCTCATTAAAATTAGGCTGATAGTTAGCAAGTGCAGACCAGTCCAGCGATCCCAATTGTGCTTTTAAATTTTCCCGAATCTCTAAACAACGCTGAATATAATCAGTAAAACGCCGCTGATCAAAGTTAACATTGGTCATGGTGGCGAAAAGCGCCTCACAGGTAAAAATATCAGCTTCGCGAGTAGATATTGCCGCTTCTTTGGCTTTTAAAACCACCGATGCTAATCCCCGCAGACAATACACTAATAAGTCTTGAACGGCGTTGACTTCGGGACTTTTTCCACAGGCTCCCCACTGATGACAACCATTACCACTAGCGGTTTGTTCGCATTGTTCACAAAACATAAGTTTTCTCTCTTTTTTCAGTAGATTGACAGATTGTTGCGATTTTTTTCTACTAAATTTAATTCTGCTTTTTTGAAAGTTAGTTATCGGCCCTCACCCAGCAAGAATTATGGATTTTACGACTGGAAAGCTTGTCTTGACAGCCTCTACTCTCTGAACTATGTTTTTATTCTCTCACTTTTTTTGCCGGTTGGGTTCTGATTTTAGATTTCCTCAAGAATTACCGATTAAACAATTATTTAGTTGTCTTATTTAAATTAAGTATTTTTGGTGATTTTTATGATATAATGAGCGAAATTTTCGATTTTTAGGTGGGTATTTGCCAGTGTCATAGCAATCGGTCTCCTGATTAGGATAGAAAGTTGGAACTTAAGAGTTATTATCGCCTAACTCTGATGATGGGATTGCTTTCGACATAGATAGTTATCTCTTTTTTTATTTACTTAACTTAACCGATTATCTCGCCGAATCTGCTCAAAATCTTTATCTGTTTTTGCCAGATCCTGATATTTGACATCAAGACTGATGAACGATTTATTTTATTAGTGGTATTCCGATATCTTTGCAGATTTTATTAGCGAGAATATACCTAATTTCCGTATGTCTTGGAATCGCAGATCTTTTATTTAATTGGGGGTTAAACCACCAAGAATAGCTAGGACTTGCTGAAAAAGTACGGGCGAAGCATTCGGATAGAAAATCTACGGTTTCACCGATAGGTTATTGTCCGAATGCTTCGCCCCTACAGGACGCGGGCCGATGAAGACGCAAGGTTTTGAACGACGATTCTCTCAAAATCTTGCACCTGTGAGAGCAAAACAGAACCCTAAAACCCTTACCTCGTCTATATTTCACATTTATTCAGCAAGCCCTATCTACCAATCTATCTGAACAGGATATTTTGCTAATATTGAATCATGGCTAATCAGTCTAGCATTTTCAAGATTAGCTTGAGCAACTAACAAGCGGTCAAATGGATCTTTATGGATGTTAGGTAAAGTATTTAAAGCTAAAACATGGCTGACTGTAATTGATAAAAGGCCAATTTGGTTAGTTTCCTGCTGAGTATTAATCATTTCTGCTAAAGGTATCTTGAGTGATAGTTTACCTAGTTGTAGTTTGATTTGCATTTCCCAAATACTTGTAATACTAAGTAATAGCGTATTACTAGGATCTCTACACAGTTCTAAAGCTCTTTGAGAGAGTTTTTCTGGTTCGCTATCCCACCAAATAAATGTATGGGTATCTAAAAGAAATTTCATGATTCACCTGTCCAAAATTCTTCAGGAAGTGGCTCATCAAAATCTTCCCTAGTCCTAATTTTTCCAGCGTGTAGTCCTGGTTGTCGTAACTTAGGAGAAGGAGTTTCAGACGTTGTTTTTTCAGTATCTCCCCAAGGAATTAGACGAGCTACAGGCTTGTTTCCTTCGGTTATAATAATTTCAGTATCTACCTTTATTAAGGCAAGTAGTTCTTGTAAAGTTAACTGTACTTGATTGAGATCAATAGTTTTGTTTGACATGAATAATTTTCTCTCTTTATTTACTTCACAAAATAAAACAGGATTCAGTGATAACTGCCTCACAAGTTAATAAAGGGTTGGCAACTTTTTCCCATTGCTGAATTGCCCAATTGTGATAATTATCACTCCGGTATGTCTTGGAATCGCAGATCTTTTATTTAATTGGGGGTTAAACCACCAAGAATGGCTAGGACTTGCTGAAAAAGTACGGGCGAAGCATTCGGGCAATAACTTATCGCTGAAACCGTAGATTTCCTATCCGAATGCTTCGCCCCTACAGGACGCGATCGATAAACTGTTTGCGTTTCATACAACAATTTTCTCTTCTTGGTAGTTTCCCCTAGTAGCGGAAATTGCTTCCTGTTTATTCAATTCTAATGCTTCACTAAGAGTAATTTTTAGGCTTTCTAATAACTGGTCACGAGATGCTTCTTGACAGTTAACTCCCGGAATTTCTTCTATCCAACCAATCCACCAATCTCCGTCTGGCTGAATGATAGCTGTGTAGGTATTAGTCATAGAATATCTCCTTAGCTAAAATACAAATATATATTATTATACTCGATTTAGGAAACTCTGAAACCGCTCATCTCCCCGAATCTGATCAAAATCTTTATCCGTTTTTGCCATATCTTGATATTCGACATCAAGATTGATGGCGCGTTGTAAGTTTTCGATAGCTAATTCCACATTGTTTTGTAAGCCATAACAGCAAGCTTTATTGTAGTAAGCATTAAGTAGTCATGCAAAATTAATTACCTGCCCGATCGAGCTAAAACCCTTACGGGGCAATGATCGTCATGTGTAAATAATTTTGCCTAGGTACTTAGCATCATTTGAATTAATTTTAATAGCTCGATCCCAGGATGCGATCGCTTGTTCAAATCTGCCTAAATTATGTAACGCAATCCCTCGGTTGTTCCAAGCATCAGGGTAATCGGGTTTAAATTCTAAAGCTCGATCGTAGGATGCGATCGCTTGTTCAAATCTGCCTAAATTACCCAACGCAACCCCTCGGTTGTACCAAGCTTCATGGTCATCGGGTTTAATTTCTAAAGCTCGATCGAAGGATGCGATCGCTTGTTCAAATCTGCCTAAATTCTTTAACGCAATCCCTCGGTTGTACCAAGCTTGATGGTCATCGGGTTTAATTTCTAAAGCTCGATCAAAGGAGGCGATCGCTTGTTCGTATTCTTTTCCCATTTGATGAATTAAGCCTTTTTCATGCCACAATTCAGATGCTCGAACAGGATCGAGAGATGGGGAATCGCTTAAATAGGCCTTAATTTCGGCTAACTTTTCCTGTGGTTGTTGGGGAGTGAATTGCTGATAGGTATCGAGATCTCCGTCTAAATAAACCAGTCTTCTAATTTCTCTTTCCAATATGTCCTTATCCGTCGGAAATTCATAAACTCCCGAATACCAATCAAAAAAATCCGACGCACGACGAATAAAATACCGCAAGGCAAATTCCGGCAATAAGAATACTAAAGTAAAGGGAAATTGCCGCTCAAATCGCTCACGAGATAGGTTTAAATAGCCTAAAATCTTAGGAACTCCGGCCCAGGTTCCCCCATAAACCGGACTTTGACTCGATAATACATAGCCTTGACTTTCTGCTTCTTCGCAGCACAGTAGTGCATTTTCTAAACCGCGCACAACGCCAATTCAAAAATGAAACGCATCAACCTCAAGAGTTGACAAAGAAAGGCTCATCAGGTAGTGTCCGATCATTAACAAAAACAAATCAGACCCAAAAACGAAGCCCTCAACATCTTAACATAAGTAGTCATGCAAAATTAATTACCTGCCCGATCGAGCTAAAACCCTTACGGGGCAATGATCGTCATGTGTAAATAATTTTGCCTAGGTACTTAGAACAAAGAAACTTGCTCTACCAACTTAGTCAAGAGGGAAATTTATCTCAACGGCAAATGGCCGCCTGGCTCGGATGTCATCAAAGCACAATATCACGAGAATTAAGAAGGAATCAAAGTTCTCTCGGCTGCTATCTACCTGACACAGCACAAGCTGAAAGCGAGACGCGCACCAAAAATGCCAAACAACCCTTTAAAAATGTCAGCGAGTCGGCCTTAGAGTTGGTGAAAGAAGGATTGAAAAATTATCATAGTCCCGAACAAATAGCGGGTCGTCTGAAAAAAGCTGGTCAAGAATCTCTCAGTCATGAAACCATCTATCAAATGATCTATCAAAACTACCCTTGACTGTGGAAAGTATCAAGAATGCCTACGTCAAGGACGAGGAAAAAGAAAGAGTCGAAATGGAGCAAAAAGTAAGCGTGGAGGGATTCCAGGGCGTGTAGATATCAGCGAGCGACCAGCAATTGCTGACCAGAAAACCGAAATCGGTCATTGGGAAAGTGACACAATGATTGGAGGCAATCATCTAGGAGTTCTCGTTACTCATGTGTACAAAGCCTCGAAATTTTTAGGAGCAGGATTAGCCAAAAACAAAACCGCATCGGAAATCAATAGAGTCACAGAAAAACTTTTCCAAGAGATTCACCCTGACAAAAGAAAAACCTTTACTTGTGACAACGGCAAAGAATTTTGTGGATATCAAGAGTTGAGTCAGAAACTAGGAGCAGATTTTTATTTTGCTACTCCTTATCATTCGTGGGAGAGGGGATTAAACGAGCATACCAATGGACTGTTAAGACAATTTTTCCCCAAGAGAACGAATTTAAAAATTGTTAAGCCAGAGGAGGTGGAAAGAGTCGTAAACTTAATTAACAATCGTCCTCGAAAATGTCTTGACTATCGTACCCCGAATGAGGTATTCTATAAAGGTAGATCAGATAGTGATGCAATTCAGACTTGAATCGGCCCAATCCTGTTATAATTGCAGTGAGATTACTAAACTTTTTTCCCAGATAAATTATAAGTAAGTGCTTATAATTAAGGTTCTACTGAACTTGTCATGTAAAATTGACAGTTGAAAATAGGCAAAAGGCAATAGGCAAAATATTTTAAGAATTTAGTTTTTTAAGAAGAGAAGGAATCATTCGGGTTTCTTCCAGGAGTAAAGAAATAATCGATTTAATATCTTTTTCCCCTATTGCCTGTTGCCTGTTGCCTTAAATCAATTACTAATTTAGCATAACAATTACGGAAGAGCCTTACATCAATCTTCAGATTCCGCAAAGCTTCCAGGACCGAGCGTTGACCCGCATCTTCATCAAGGTAGAGACGGATTTGACTCATTACAATTCACCGGCTCGATATCGGGATTCCCAGTCTTCACAATCGGCTCGGTAAGCATCGATATCGGCCTCTATCTGTTCTTTATTCGCGTGATAATACGCTAGAGCGCTATAAATTTGAGCCAGATTTAACTGAGGATACTCCTTAGCGATCGCTTCGGCACTCATTCCCGTTTTATGATCCATGACTAAACTTTGAATCGTGATTCTAGTTCCCGCGATCCGGGGACGAGCATTACAAATATCCGGACTAGCAACAATAAATTCGCTAATATCGATGCCTGTAGCCATATTTTCGCCTAGAGAAGTCCCTTTTATTGTAGCTCGATCGATACATCCGAACAACAAAAAAGCCCTCCTTTCGAGGATGCCCTTTTATCTAATGATTTAGATACTAACTGATTGAAATGCTAAAAATAGGGAATTTATGGACTTTCCCATCAAAGTCAGGTTAGATTATGACCGTTTCTTAATTAAAAAACCCACCAAAGAAAACAGGCCTAACCCTAATATAGAACTAGGCTCCGGTACAGATGGATTCGGGGGATCGGTTTGTCCATCTAAACGAGCAATCCAAGCTTCAGTATTACCACTGGGGTTAATTCCACTACCCACAATTGTTAACCCATCAGCAGAAATTGCACTGGCAACCAACAAAGTCCAACCCGTTAAATTTAAACCATAATCATTACTTAAAGCCTCTTTTAGGCTCCGCATTCCTAGGGTACTATTCCAGATGAATGCCTCACTATTATTAGCACTACTAGCACTACTACCTAAACCAACAACTACAGACCCATCTGCTGATACTCCAAAAGCACGGCTCTCGAAACGCCCTCCCGATAAGTCTCCTAGTCCTACCATTCCCGTCCCTTGTGTCCAACGGAATGCCTCCTCACCACTAGAACTAAAGCCTCGACCAACCACAACAGACCCATCTGCTGATACTCCAAGAGCTACGCTAGAAAAAAGGCGTTGCATAATAGAGATATGAATGGAGGAAATCAAAATGCAATGCCCTGAATGTAAATCTACCCATATCCGTAAAAATGGCATCAATAAACAAGGTAAACAAAATCATATTTGTGTAACCTGTGGCCGTCAATTTATT
>NZ_JADBVE010000411.1:0-4142 GCF_020245285.1 Microcystis sp. M31BS1 | reverse complement strand
TTTTGTACCGTCTTCGTAGATGTAGTTAGAGAGAATCGGATGGGCCGATCGCCCGTTAATGCCGATTAACTCCCCATCAACAAAAATGCCGCCGCCACTCATTCCCTGCACGATCTCGCCACTATAACCGACGCTGTAGCCTTCCAGGAGGGGTCGATCGCTCACCTGTTCGAGGGTTCCCTTTGTCGTCCGATACTGTCCCGTTTCGGCAACATATCCCGCGGCCACCACTTCTAAACCGATCCTGTCTTGATTGGGGGTAAACTCCGCGATGGTGGCGATCGGATAATCCCTGGTATCGCTAAACTCCACGAGGGCCAGATCCTTATCTTTTAAAAGGGAATTCGGCGCGATCGAGGCTGTGCGGGTTTGGCCGTCGTGGGTTTGGATCTGTAGGGTGGTCGCGCCGCGGGTAACGTGAGCGTTGGTCAAAACGAGGTATATACTGCCTTTTTTCCCGATAATGATTCCCGATCCCCGATTTATCTCGCTAGTAATCTTAACAGTGACTTGACGGATCGATCGCTCGATCTGCGCGTCTGGGCTGTCTTCCGCCACGATCGCCGGAGCAGAGAAAGGGGATAGCGCTTTAACCGGTACGACGGGCAGAAGTAGGAGGCTTAGGAGTAGGGGAAAGGGTTTCAACATGGTTATTATGGGGAAATTCGGGGTAAAACAGCGAAAATTCTAGCGGGTGGGAACGCAATTATTTTGCGGGCCAGCAGATCTCGTACCACAGGGTGCGTCGCGATCGGCGAGTGGTGCTTTGGCGAAAAACTCCGTCATCGAGATATAGGTTTTATCTCCGGAATTCTGGAGGAGCATATCCGAGCTTTTCCCCTCTAGGATGTCCATGAGTTGTTGCAAGACTAAATCTGGATTGTCGTGGGGTTTAAGGGTAAAAAGTTGGCTATTACCATCGCAGGGATCGCCGGATCGTGAAACGCTGCAGATGATCGGGTATCCCTTCGCCCGGCCGGTGGTGAGATAGTTAAAACGCCCTTGATTATATGCTTCCTGGAATTTTTTCGTGACTTCCTCGCAACGAACCGGGGAACGTTTGGAGAAATATTCCGATTTCCAGCCGATAATCCGCACATTGCCGCTCCTTTCGGGAATCCAAGCCAGGGTAGCGGGGATTTTCCCTCCCGATGCGCGATCAAACACCTCTTTACAGAAGAAGGTGACGCGATTCGGGGTGGTCGATTGGCTGAAACCGGGGGCGATACCACCGAGGAGAACAGTGGCGAGGAGGCCGACGCCAGCGAGGCGGAGGGAAATATGTCTAGGGTTCATAGGGATAGTTCCTGAATAAAAAACGGTCTCAAAGGATAAAAACAGTTGAATTAGGGATTAATCGCCGCTCTTAGGGTATAGTTGCCCGTTTCGCCCTTTTCTTGGGACTTGGCGACCACGAGATAAACTCCATCGGCGGGTAATTCGGTTACGAGTCGAGCGTTAAAATCACCAGGAGCGCGATCGTCATTGTCCGCTATTTTCTCGACTTTCTCCCCCTCAGAGGATTTAACAACGCGCAATATCGTCAAGAGGGGGTTTATCTCCTGTGCATTCATTTCGATGGTCACTTTTTGCCCTATGCGACCCTCGAAGGCGTAATATTGCTCGTTTTGGTCTTTGGTCAAGTTGCCTTGAACGGTCTGACCGTCGAGGGGAAGTGTGAGAATCACGGGTTCTCGATTCTCTTTCTGGAGGGTAGAAACGGAGGATATATCGCCTGTTTTAACTGCGGTGAGGAAAGCTTGCAGGCGATCGAGGGAAACGGCGAAATTAATGCCGCTCTGGGTAAGGCCGATCGGGTTTCCCGCACCGTCGTAAACGTAACTCCCGATATCGCCTGCGACGTTAACCCCCACCACTTCCCCCCGTGAATTCAAAAGCGGCCCGCCGGAATTGCCTTTGTTGATATTAGCGTTGTGTTGCACAATGCCTTTTTCGGGGTCGAGACGGCTGATAATGCCCTGGGTGAGGGTGTTTTGATAGTCCTCGTTTAAGGGTGTGCCGATGGCGAAAACGCTTTCGCCGACTTTGGCGGAGTTCGGACGAGCCAGGGGAAGATAGGGCAGGTTTTGGCGGTTATAAATCCGCAGGACGGCTAAATCCACGCCATTTTTAGCGAAGCCGATCACGTCTGCCGAGGCCTGCTGTCCGTTGGCAAATTTCACCGTCACCACCCGGGGGCCGTCCGCAACAACGTGGGCGTTGGTAATGATGATACCGTCGGGACTGACCAGAAAGCCGCTACCGTGGCCGCTGCCATTTTTGACGGTGACGACGGCGGGGCTGGCTTTCTGATAGACTCTAGAAGCGGTCTGATCCTGCGCGAGGATGGGTGGAATGTTTTCCATCAGGAAGTTTCCTGGTTGAACCAGTAGGCCAGTGGTGGCCAGTAGCACCGATAGGGTGAAAGTAATTGGTTTCATCGGATTGACTCCTCTTTAGTCGGGGGATACTTGCAAGGATGTTATCGTTGGTTTTTTTCCAATTATGCGATTAAGTTTTAAGTCTTCAGGTTGCTTTTTTCACAAAAGTTTAGAGGGGGAGAGCGATCGCTCTCCCTTGCAACTTACGCACCTATCTGCCGTAGTGCTTCTATGGCGCTGTTGTACATTTCTGTGTTTCCCTGCTGGCGAAATAATTCGGCGGCCGTTGTTAGATCGGCGATCGCATTTTGTCTCTGGTTAAATGCGAGATGGACGTATCCGCGGAAATGGTAAGCGTAGGCAGCGCGGGGGTTTAGTCGGATCGCGGTGTTCAGGTCTTGAAACGCCGGCCGCCATTGTTCGCGAATCGTGTAAATCATGCCCCGACCGAGGTAAGCTTCGCTATAGTCCGGATCGAGTTCGATCGCTCTGGTGAATTGAGCGAGGGCGAGATCATATTTTTCCTGTTGGATGTAGTTAATTCCCCGGTTAAAGTGGGCGATCGCTTCTTTGTAGTTCGCTTGAGTGATCAGGGTTTCGGCTGGTTGTCGGCTTTCTAGGGCGATGACGGGGTGAACAGTCGCGAGGGTGGAGAGGCCGATTAGGCTGACGGTGGTGAGAAGGGCGAAGGATTTCATGGGTAGTGCCTCGGTGAGGGTGATTTGAGCTTCTACCTAATTCATCGGTTGCTTTTTTGGGAATATGCAGAATAGGGCGATCAATTTTTTTTCCTTTCGGGTACAAAAGGAAAAAGCGCGGCAATCGGCATCGCTTTGTTATCATTTAGTGAAAAATACTTGTTTTTTTTGATGCAATATGGTAAGCAAATCCCCGACGATTACTGATGCGGAATTAATTCGCCTCAGTTGTCAGAACCCGGAATTAGGCTTTGAACGCAATGCAGATGGAACGTTAGTCACTATGCCCCCGATCGGAAGTATTTCAGCGAATCGAGAACTGAAAGCCGGCGCTCGCCTGCTCTACTGGGTCGAACAGAACGGGTTAGGAGAGGTATTTAGTTCTAGCGGCGGTTTTAAACTGGCCAATAGCGCGGTACGCTCTCCCGATGTGGCTTTCGTGGCGAGAGAACGTTTACCGTCCGGTTGGCAGGAAAGGGAAGATGAATTTCTCGATCTCGCGCCGGATTTCGTGATCGAGATCCGTTCTAAAACCGATAGTTTATCGAAGTTAAAGCGGAAAATGGAGGAGTATCGGGAGAACGGGGTGAAGTTAGGATGGTTGATCGATCGCCACAATAAACAGGCTTTCGTCTACCGTCAGGACGGGACGATTACCTGTTATCCCGCCAACGCAATTTTAAGCGGGGAAGATGTGGTTCCGGGGTTCACCCTAGCGCTAGAAATCTTGCTGTAAGATCGATCGCTTTTTTCGGGGTGAGATTCAAAATCGATCGAGTATCTAGGGTTTGCGGCAAAAAGTTTGTTGGTGGGGGCAGGGTGTGGGGTGTTGGGTGTTGGGTTTCTACCGTAGGTTGGGTTGAGGCACGAAACCCAACAATACACCCAAGGAAACCCAACAATACACCCAAGGAAACCCAACAAAAAGATTCAGACAGATTTAGGTGTTGGGTGTTGGGTTTCGCTTTTCCTGAGAATTGAGAGGTTTTCCTTAACATATTTATTCGCTCAACCCAACCTACGGACTCTACAGTAGTCAGGAAACCCAACAATACACCCAAGG
>NZ_JADBVE010000410.1:0-10932 GCF_020245285.1 Microcystis sp. M31BS1 | reverse complement strand
TTCTCGGCTGGTGAGAGAGAGTCTATCTTTCTCTAAAAAAATGGAGAATCACGTTGGGGCTGTTTGGTATTTTATCCATGACTACAATGCACAGCAAAGCAAAGGATTAAGCCGCCATCACTACTACCGAATCACCACCTACTTTTGTGTCCTGTTGGATAGGTTTTGCACTGGATAAAAGTATCGTCAGCATGAGAGACTTAAGCGCACGCCTGAAAATGCAAGGAATTAATGTCAATACGTCAACGTTTTCTAAGGCGAGTAAAATCCGAGAGACAGAACCATTTGAGAAAATAATCAATAAATTAAATAAAAGTTTAGTAAACAAAAAAGGAAAAGAAGCAGCTCAAGCTTTATTTCCAATTGACTCGACAATAATCTCACTGACAAGTAAACTGTTGTGGACAAAAGGATGGCATCAAGTAAAATTATTTTGTGGACTAAATAGTATCACCACAGAAGTGGGGGGGATTGTGATCAATTTTGGTCAAGGACATGACTCTAAAGAAGGGAAAAAAACTAGAGAAGAAATTCCTGTAAATGGAGTTGGGGTAATGGACAGAGGCTTTTCTTCTAATGAAAGAATCAGAAAATTATTAGAGAAAAAAGACAAGCACTTTGTTTTAAGGGTAAAAAATGATATGAAGCTAGAAATGCTGGAAAATGGTCAGAGCAAGCTAGGAGCAGAAAAAAGAGAAGTAGAGGTAAGAATCGTTGAGTTTTGTGATCTAGAAAGTAAAAGTGAATTTCGGATAGCGACGGACTTACCCTTAGAAGGAGAAGGGGGGGTACGGGGGGAGAAATTGCCGAAATGTATCGACAAAGATGGCAAATAGAACTTCTTTGGAAGTTCTTAAAAATGCACCTCAAGCTTGACCGTTTAATCACAAAAAACGAGAGAGGAATTCGGATACAAATTTATAGCTGTATCATCGCTTATTTAATTTTACAGCTAATAGATATTGAAGAAGTATTTGGCAAAAGCTTATTAGATAAATTGCGCTATTTACAGAGTTTTATGTGTCAACATATCAGCTATGTACACTGGTTTAGGAAAATTGTCTATTCAATCTGAAAAATGGCGTTCTGGGGTTGTCATGTTCTTAAATGTAAAGTTTTGTTACGAGATTCAACATTTCTGGTTATCTTGGCATCTTGTCTGTTGATTTAGCATAAAGAGTAACGAAGAGCCAAAGACTTGTTAGATAGCATACTCAGTCTAAACAAAATTGAATTTGATGACTGAAGGTAAATTTTTAGCTTACATTAACATCAGCAAAAGCCAAGAGGTTACTAATGACTCAAGCGATTCGTCAAACAATTTTTGTTCAGTCAGATGGTCGTCTAGAAATTCATTCAGATCAGCTTTTCCCTGGAAGAAAAGTAGAGGTTATTATTATTCTGGAAGATGACCCTGCAATATCATCAGCAGAAGCTTTAGCCATTAAGAGATTGGAAAATTTAGGTGATCCGCAGGAATGGATAACTGGGGTTGAAGCAGAGGAAGAAATTGATGAGGATGAGTTAAGGGAATGGGTTAAAAGTTGTGGTCACTAAAAATCATTTAGAGTAACACGCCGATCGCCGCTTCATTTCTCCCTAATTTACTTAAACTTATGCAGATGTCTTCAGGGGGACGAGGGGGAGTTGATTGATAATAAATTCACCGAGTTGCACTTTTTTGCTGGCATTATCAATGTCTAAACCGACTAGGTTCCCTAATTCATCATAATCGGCAACGACTCCTTCTGAAATTTCTTGGCTATCAACACTGGATTTGTCTGCAAGGTGGATATAAAGGGAGTCTGTTTCTGGGTAGTAGTTAATCTTCATGGTCTAAAGCTCCGGTCTGGAAAGGCGTTGTGGATAGTCAGCTTATCTTCTAGAGTAATGACTCTCAGGTATCGATCGCCAAATTCTTTTATCTGCGCCCAAAAGCGAAAACGATTATCTTCTTGAGGTTCACAGCGAATAGGGTTTTCGATAACGTAAATACACCATTCTTTTTTGAGGTAAGGGCGTTTTGTTAAAACATCATTTTCAAAATAGTTAGTAAATGTATATTGTGGCCTAGAAATGGTTGTAGTCAGTAAGGGAGACTTATTATCGTTGAATTAAAGCAAGGAACTTAGATATTTCTCTGACTGAAAGTTTTTTGAACTGTCTAAGAAGTGTCACAACTGCTTCACTCATGGCTTTAACTGATAGCTTGTAGATTACTTTCTGTCCACTAGGGTAACACGGCGATCGCTCTTTCAAAAACCAAAATGATCGCAATTTTAAAGTTTAATTAACCAGAAGACGGCGATCGCACTGGATGAAGGTGTTTCTAATGCGATCGCCAATATCTTGCGGTGGTTCGGTGAAGCGGATTTGTCCATCCTGATAAATACCTTCGATGGTTTTTAGCATGGTTTGCTGTTTGGTTGGTTTCCTTTTTAATTTTATCAGCTAATTTCAACGGGCTGGATATGCCATTAATTCGAGATGAACGAGATTATGCTTTACTCTGTGATTATATTCGTTAGTATCCTATGCGGTAGGGGTTTTATTTAAAATTCCAAGATCGCCCTATTTTTCGGTATATATTGGTTGATTGATGAAGGTTTTTATCGCTCTGATTTGGGTACGATAACAATTCCTGACAGTATGGGCAATGAATGATGCGGGAGATGTTAGGGCAATGTAAGGCATCGCAATTTGGATTTAAGTGTTTTGAAAAAGCAAAAGGTGCATGGGATGTATCCTACGTGATTGGCGATCGCACTATCTACCCAAGCGAAGAAGGGGCTTTTAACCCCTCTTAAAAATTGCATTATAATTTATGTCGTAATGGATATTAAGCGTTAACCAATTGCTGTGCTAATTTCTTTAATCGCTCTTTTCCGCCACAATGATTTAGATAATGGTCTGCTGCACGAGATAATGCTGTGAGATTAGCTTCATCTGCCTGAAATGTGGAAATATCGGAAGTAATGACAGGCTGGATACGTTTATAATTATCCTTCAATAGTTTCTTTGCGGTATAGTCTGTGACATCGGAGGAGCCATCTGAAAATACATCCATTAGTGGAATTTGATTATGAATGTTAACCCAATCAAATCCGCCCCAAGTTGTTGCTTCTTCTGCACTAATACGACGATTAACTTGTCCTGTCCCAAACGAGGCGACAAAAATTTTATCTAGTGGTTTACCGTTTTCAATCGCTTCGGCGATCGCACATAGGGCAGGATTATTGGCGACAACTCCACCATCAATTAACGGAATACACTCTTCTTGAGGAAGTCCTAAAGAAAGCGGTGTCTTTGTTACGTCTTTTGTTAAGTCGCCTCGACGAATTCTTTCATTATCTGGACGCTCATATTCTGTTAAAGCGTCTAAATAGGCTTTATCTTTCAGCAGATAGCCTGCAAAAGCGACGGGTGCGGCGGAAGAAGAACGGCAGACTTGCCACACGGGAAGAGTTGCATATCTTGCTTTATATTTATCATCTGGGTTTTGTGCATTTTTTCCTTGACTGACAAAAATAACGGCTTCTCGATTATAGGTATCGTAACTGGTTACTAGGGTCGGTTTTGGTAAGTCTTTAAAGAGCAAAGTTTCGGGAAAAATGTTTGGTTTTTTAAGAACGCTTTCTAATCCTTCTTCTTCAAAGAGGGGAAGGGAAGGATCTTTTTCTTTGATTCGTCGCCATACTTCTGGCCATACGTTGGAGAATTTTTTTAGGTCTAGCTCTTTGAAAATGGTTTGACCATGTTCGTTATAAAACCCTAAAATTTGTGTGGCGGTCATTCCATTGGCAAGGCCACAGGCAATGATGCTTCCTGTTGAAGTTCCCGCGAAGAAATCAAAGCAATTGGTAAGGGTATGTTCGGGATTAATTGCTTTAAGTTCGTTTTCTAGAGTTACTAATAAGGTCGCGGTAAGCATTCCTCGAATACCACCACCATCTAAGCTTAAAATTTTGAAGTTTTTTGAGTTTTCCATGATTGATTTCTCCAATTGGTTTGGCCATAAAAACTCAAGTAAATTATACAAGTAGAATACGAGCAAAAGCAGGAGGATGACTATTGATTCGTCCTTCAAAGTTTTAAAAAATTTCTAAATTTTATTCTGAATTGGTTTATAAAAAAATTTACGAACCAGATAACGATTGACAAGATAATTTAATATCGATTCATTGCTTAGAGGATATTTAAAAAGGGTTTGTTGTAACGAGAGAATGGGGGTTTCAGAACTTTCCTTTAACGAAAGAATAGGGGTTTCGGATATCGGGAGAGACTTTTCAAACGTCCTCTTAGTCTAATTTGATATAGAGAATGAGTACGCTATATTGTTAAGATAAAGAAAAAATTAGTTCTTGTGCTTAATAAATCGAAGATAACTTTCGTTTTCTTGACAGTTGGGGTTTTGGCTGAAACAAAAAGACTATGGGACGATGATCCGGTCCATCCATGTTTTTGAGATCAGGAAATTCTACAAACATTTCATCTATTATGCTAACTGTTTGGACATTTGACCCCGTAATACACCAATCTAGAATGCCGCCACTCCTATGTGTTTGATCAGCCCAATAAGTATGGGTCTCAGTAGCTCCTGATAACTTAAGTCCTATAATGTTTTTATAATCCCAATTCATATCTCCAGTTACCGCCCAAGGATAACCTGTGCTTGCCAAAAAATCAACAGACGCTTTAATTTGCCGTTCTGTTAAAAGCAACCGACCTGATTTGAAATGAGCAAGTACAAGATAAAAATCACCAATAGAAAGTAGCACAATGTAACGGTTTAAACCAGAAAGTTTATCCATTGATAATTCAATATTTAATCGTTTCCTAGTCATGATGATATAACCATTGCTTTTTCCACCTTCAAATGAATGAATATCATAATTGTCAAAGTATACAAGCGACAAATTATTGAGATAATCGTCTAGCCGTGCGCCATGTACCTCGCACAAAAAAATGATATCAATTCTCTTATTACAACAATAGTAAATGAAGGTATCGACCTTTGACCGCTTTTCTATTCTGGAGCTTCGCCCATTTTTCTCAATATTCCAAGACGCAACTGTAAATGAATCAAATGTCATGTTTTTTACCTCTAGTTTGTGAGTATGAGTCTCTAAGATATTCAAGCAGGTAAAAGCTGTTTTGCCAACGCCTTTGCCCCACTCAACGGGTCATAGAAATTAAACGCTAACGCCAAAGTTTGCGGTTGTCCTTGCATAAACACCAGCGTTAACGCCAAAGACACACTGCCTCCCCTCGCCGCCATCAGCGTCGCCTCGAATCGTGCCGATTTAACATCTAGCAAACCTCCTAAACTGTACTTGACGATAAACTGACCCACATCGGCGATCGCCCCAATAGAAACTTTGAGTCCTTGCAAAGTTTGAGTCGCCACAGATAACGCTGCCGTTGCCGTTTCCCGTGCAGTAAACAAACCAGCAATCCGCACATCCGCATCAATCGGGAAATTGACAATGGTTTTCTCCAAACCGCGCACCACCTGCTTGGCCCCTTCTAATACCCCATTGGCCGTCTCCCGTGCAGTAAACAAACCAGCAATCCGCACATCCGCATCAATGGGAAAATTGACAATCGTTTTCTCCAAACCGCGTACCACCTGCTTGGCCCCTTCCAATACCCCATTGGCCGTTGCCTTAGACGCTTCAACTCCACCGATATAAGTATAAAGTCCGGCAATTTCAGAACCCTTAGCCGTCGCGTAGGCCGACAATTCCGCCCAACGGTAACTCTTTTCGTACCATTTAGATTGATTAAACCAGCGTTCCTTATTGCTAATATCCTGTTTTAGCTGTTCAATTCTTCGCTTGGTGTTATCAATCTCTCCCTGAAGGGAATTCACATCATTTTGCGCTCGTTGCACCGCTCCCTGAGCATCCCGCATCCGCCCAGAATCGCGGTCTCGTTCGCGCTGAATGGTTTGCCGCATATTATTAATATCCGTATTGAGCTTATCCACCTCCCGTTGAGCAGAAGCAACTGCCGCCTGAGCATCTCGCATTCGCTGGGCATCGCGATCGCGTTCCCGTTGAATCGTTTGCCGCATATTATTAATATCCGTATTGAGCTTATCCACATTTCGTTGAGCGGAAGCCACTGCATCTTGAGCATTTGAAAGGCTTCTTGTTGCCTCATCGGCGGCGGCTTTAATGGCATTCGAGGCTTCTCGACGGAGATACTCCAATAAATCATTCCGCATCGTAGCAACAATAAAGAAATCGCCCCCTTGCGTTAAATTTTGTCCCCGTACTTCTAGAGTACATTCAAACAAATCAAAAATCTTGCCAATCGTCGTAAACGTAAAACCACTATCCGAGAGGCGGATTTGGGTTTCACTACGAATCCCCAACAGTTCGACTGCTCCTGATATATCCAGATTGGGAACGGTTTTTGGGCTAACCTTGAGATAAAGTGAGGGTTTAGGCTTGCCTGTGGCTCCTGTAAGCTTAAAGATACCCGCTAAGTTAATCGGTTCCACATCCCCTTTCACTTCAACTCCATCAAGATAATCAATTTTTAGATAGCCATAGGCTCGCAATCCCCAGAAATACATCGTTCCTTCTAATTGCGTCCCTTGCTCGAATTTTAATTCCCCAATTGTCGTCGGTTGCGGAACAATGTAGATTTTGACGTTTTCAAAGCCAATATCTAAAACCGTTTTAGCCAGAGAAGCGGGAATGGCTTGTTTCACCGCAGTTCCACAGAAAGTACCGATCACGTCCAGGAAATAGAGGCGATTAAAAGCGATCGCCAGCATACTGCGGCTCGGCATAGCCGAATCAAATTTCACCGCCACTACACCCTGAAATTCCCCAATTTGCAACGTACCAGCAATTCCCACTGTCGGTAGCGGTGGCGGGAAACTCATTCCTAGTTCGATCGCGACATTGGCAATGGACACCCCTTTCGCATCAAAAGGATCTTGCCAAATCCCCAACATAGTCGCTTGAAACTCAGCCGAGCGCGGTTTGACTTCCATGCCACCAATAAACCGCAGGACGCTATTATTCAAAATGGCCGTTACTGTCCCCATTAAGGTTAGCGAAAAGTCACTGGGAGCAGGTTTTAAACGAAACCGAATATCACCAAAGGCAACACCTTTACCTAAATCGAAACTGCCATCAATTGAGGCTTCTAGAACTAAATCGGCTGGTTTTCCACTGATAGCGGTATAAACATTGAGGGATGTAATTCCCAAAAGCGCATCCACACCTAATCCCGACAGATTCATGCCCGCAAAGAAGTTTAATCCTCGAATGATAGCCACATCACTCCGTTGAGCTTGTACTCGTGTAAGAGCGAAACTACGATCATCGCTAGAAGCCAGAATTAAAGCCGTATTGGAAAATTTGAGTCCATCAAGCACCCTGAGTTCATCGGCAATCTCTGAGAACTTCCAAGAACTGGGAGGCATAAATCCAGCCGTAAAGCCCCAACGATCGCTAATTTTCTTCACGATTAACTCAACTTGCCCCAAGCTAGAGCCTGCGGCTAGAGAGAAGGATTTTTGCTGAGGTGCAATAGTCACCTCTACATCCGAAAAAGACAACGCCAGCACACTAGCAGGAATCGGCAAATCACGAATCACCTCACTCCCGCAGAGTTTTTGTACTAAGGGTGACAGATTTAATGAGGGAATATGGCCTTGTAAAACAAAATCGCCAGGGAATTGATAGGTAATGGGGAAGCGGGCTGTATTTACTTCTAACGTCCCACTAATAAATCCCGTAACGGAACGCTGACGAGTTGTTGCTTCTGCCTGAGTTGAGTTTGCCGATCTCAGCACTTGAAAAGAAATATCTTCAACTTCTAACCCATCAACACCAATGGGAATCGGCCAGCTATTGCTCGATTTTCCAGTCAGAGAGAATTCTCCAGTTTTGGGGGTGACTGCAATTTCAATATTGGCAAATTCAAAATCGGGAAGGTCGGTTGGTAACTCAACCATTGCAAAGAACTCTTCCAGAATAGCCGACAGACTCAATTTAGAAATTTTTCCACGCAGAACGAACTGATCTTCAATATCGGCAACGAGACTGACTTCGGCTCCTGCAATCATCAATGTTCCAAGGATTAACCCCGATACAACCGTTTTGCCGTCAATGCGGGCTACTTCAAAGTTAGTTTCAACTTGCTGCAACTTTACCAGTTTAGGAATAATTTCCCAATCGGTTAACGCTGAACCACTTAGGGAAAAAGCTCTGTTTTTAGGGTCTAACGTCACGCCCAACTCAGAAAAGATAATATCTGGAAAACCTTGAGGGACAGAAACTTCATCAGAGGCAAAGAAGTTAATCAGCCGTGTTAGACTCAGCCCTCCCCCCTGAACCATATAGCCGTGCATGGCGAATCTCGGCAAAGAGGCTCCAACGCTAAACCTTGCTAGATTATCAATGCTCAGTTCTCCTGACAAATCACAAACCAAAGTACGGTTTTCAGAAGAAGTAGGATTATCTACTAAAAAATAAACTGAGACATTTTCAATGGCGATTTTGTCCGTTATTTTCCAAGGTTGTTTTGAAGTAACATATACCGCAATCGACTCTAGTTTTTTCTCCGTTGAACTAACATTTAGTGTAAGTCTGGAGAGAACTAACCCCTGTTCGGGACGATAGCCATCGGGTAGTAAATCAGCAAGTGCAGTTCCATTTAAAAGCCCAGTTAACTGAGAAAGTCCTGATAAAGAAAAATCTTCTAGATCCGCTTCAAAGGTCAAATCTTGATGAGAGCCTCGAAAGGTCGAATAAATTGGTAATTCAATGGGATTACTTGGACTTCCAATCTTAATCTGAGTCTCTAAAGCAAAATAGGCACTGGTGTAAGGAGCAAGACCGCCCTCTGCCTCATCGATCACATCGGCAACAAGATCGAGTTCTAAAGAAGGAACGCTTAAGTAGCCTAAACTAATATCTCCTGTGATGGGAGCATTAAGAAAAATCTCCGTCCCTTTAGGAGTAGGCACGATTAAGCCAGTTACTTTCAGAGAGAGGATCTCGCCAATAAATTGACTTAAGGAAACGAGGTCATTATCGATTGTCAATTCGGCTTCAAACCGAAGCCCAGAAACCTGCTCAGGTTCTTTAACTTCAACAGAATCAAGAATTAATTTGGGTTGTTGAAAGATTAGCCGATCAAATAAAAATTCTTCCTCTTTTAACCCCATTTGGGTAAGAATACTTGTTCCCAAACTCGGAAAACTTTGAGTAAATTTCCAAGTATTTGGCAATAGTGTAACTAAAGTCATTTGCGGCTTCTGATCTTTTAAGTAAAATGTAGCTTCAACCTCAAGATCTGGAATGGAAAATAGCGAAGTTTTCCCGCTCACAATAATATTTTCAGTTTCAGTTCTTAATTCTATCGTTTTTATGTTTAGTGGCTCATCAGATAAGAATTCTTTGAATAAAAACTGAATATTTTCAGATTCAATTGTAGTATTTTTTAGAAATAAATTGCCATTAGCAATATTTTCTTGCAGTGTTTTTCCAAGGTTTTCAATAGTCATAATTGCATCTCAAAATTAAGTTAAAGTATCCAGCGTGATTCCAAATTTACAGCTAATTTACTGAGTGACTCTACTTGGGAGTTGCCATTGCCTCTTCAAAAGCAGCTATCGCATGAATTAAACGGGGATCTTCCTCAATCGGGCGATCATATACCCCATCCTCCAAGGCGAGTAATTGCTGTTTTAACGCTTCTAACTCATGTCTAATAGCCCACTTTTTAGTTTCTAAATTCCCAATCTCCTCCTGCCAAGCGTTAATTTCTTTACCACGCCAATTAATCTCAATATCTAACTTTGCTTGTTCTTCTGTTCTATCAGTTCCAGGTAACGAGTGAAACCACTGCTTCCAGTGGTCAATTTCTCGTTTTCGATTCTTGGCTTGTTCTTTAGCTTTATCAATTTTGGACTGATTTTCCTCTATTTCGCCTTCTTTAGCTGAAATCTTATCATTAAGTTCGTCCTTGTTAGGTTTTCCGCTTTTTCTTTCCTCCAAAAGCTGAAATCGAACCGCATTAAGGATTTGATCTGGAGCAAGTCCAACGCCTCGACCATCGGACAGATCGTTCGATATAGAAATTTCAGGCATTTTCTTTTTCTTAGAAGTAGCAGTAACAACTTTTCTACTGTAATCACTTGTCCTTTCCAACACAACCGAAGTTTAGGAACTTAAGGAAAAAGTCAGTAAAATCCACCCAATCCCTTACCCCGCCTAACTTTCAGCCCCTCAACCCTCCCGCAAAAATCCTTAACTTGGGAAAAATCCCCAACTTTACCAACTTAAGCGCAAGCATTGTCAAAATATCCTGACAATCTCCCCCCACTCCGACTCCCCAAATTTTTGCTTCATACCCAAGACCACAAAAACCGAGATGGAAATATCCCACTTTTGTCATCTGGACAGGCTAGAGAGCTTACCCCACAGTAAAAATGAGTAGCGCATCTTGCCTGAGCAAACTTGGGACGATCCCACAGCGACGAACCTATAATGAAAAAAAGCCAAGCCTTAACAACCATGAAATTAACCCTAAAACCCGAACACCAAAAGCTGATCGAAGCCAAACTAGATACAGGGCGTTATGCCAATCCAGATGAAATCATTGCCGAAGCCTTACAATTACTCAGCAAACGCGATCAATATCAACAATGGGCAGAAGAAGTTGGCCAAAAAATTGATATTGCCGCCGAACAATTAGATCAAGGCGAAGGAATTGACGGAGAAACCGCAATCGCTCAACTTAAAGCAAGACTTCCAAAAAACTGTGGCTCTTCGGTTTATGTTATGCAATGAACGGGGGTTATAGAGGATGTAACCCTTGTATAGAAAGGCATTTAGCGATTTTTGTCAATTATTTTTCTCTAGAGCGAACTAATCAATTAAGTCTCTTGCCAGATAAGGATTT
>NZ_JADBVE010000041.1:0-29003 GCF_020245285.1 Microcystis sp. M31BS1 | reverse complement strand
GTTACTTGGTATGGTTCAATAGGGGGGCATAAATCGACTAAATCCTTATCTGGCAAGAGACTTAATTGATTAGTTCGCTCTAGAGCAAAAACAATTGACAAAAATCGCCAAATGCCTTTCTACATAAAGGTTCCATCCCTTATAACCCTCGTCCATTGCATAACACAAACCGAAGAGCCTGAATTATGAAGTGTGGTTTTAGGGATTTTCAGATCGGGATTACCTCTCATTGAGACTCCCTTGGCTAACTTCTATCTTTTTTTCAACGTGACAGAAAAGCTCCTAAAATTTTCATGGTGTTGCTCGTTTCATAATTCAACCCTTCTACTCCCTTAATATTTGTTTGTTCATAAAGTCTAGGAGAGCGTAAAGTGTTCTGACACTCTCCTGTTTTTAGGTTCCAAAGTTTAATCGTCTCGTCTTCACCTGCGCTGGCCAATGTCTTACCGTCGGGACTAAAACAGACTGACCTGACACTTTTAGTATGTTCACACAGGAGTTGATGAAGTTCACCTGTTTCAACATCCCAAATTCGGATTGTTGCGTCATCCCCTCCACTTGCTAGTAACTTCCCATCGGGACTAAAAGCTACTGACCATACCCAAGACTTATGACCTTCAAAACTATTAATTAATCTACCATCTTTGACTTGCCAAACTTTGACCGTTTGATCATCACTTGAACTGGCTAATCGCTGACCGTCAGAGCTAAAGACAACAGACCAAATTCTTCCTTGATGACCTTTAAAAGTCCGCAAAGATTGAGTCATATCATCTTCAATAGACCAGAGTTTTATAGTTCGATCTTCACTACCAGTTGCTATTAATCTTCCGTCAGGACTAAAAGTTACTGATAATACCCAGGCCTGATGTTCCTCAAAAGTCTTGAGACAAAATCCTCTCGGAACCGACCAAAGCTTAACAGAATTATCTCCACTACCACTTACCAGCATTTGACTATTAGGACTAAAAGCGATCGACCATACGCGCTCTTGATGTTCTGGAGCAAAAGTGTATTTTTCATCTGTCCTAATATCCCAAAGTTTAATGATGTTATCGTGACTGGTACTAGCAATCAGTTGACCATTCGCACTAACTGCGACTTGATGCAATAAAACCCAATAATCTTTTTCTTGTAAAATTTGAATTACTTCGCCACTTTCCCCTGACCATAATCTAATCGTTTGATCTCCACTTCCACTTATCAATGTTTTTCCATCGGGACTAAAAGCTACTGAACAGATCCAGTCAGTATGACCATTAATCTGTTGAAGACATTTATGGTTTTTGATAGACCATAATCGGATCGATCGATCTATAGACCCACTCAAAATATATTGACTATCGGGACTGAAAGTAATCGATGATAATCGATTGCCATATCCCCTAAAACATTGAAGACATTCTCTGGTTTTTACTGACCATAATCGCAGTGTAAAATCTTCACTTCCACTGGCTATATATTGACCGTCTGGACTAAAAGCAATTGACCAAATCCAGCTTTCATGTCCTTCTAAAGTATCAATATTTTGATATTCTCCTTCTATAATAGACCATATTTTAATGGTTTTATCCCCACTTCCACTGGCTAGAAGTTGACCATCGGAACTAAAGGCAACTTGCCAAACCCAATCTTGGTGTCCTGTAAGAGTATGGAGACATTTTCCTGTGTCAACTGACCATATTTTGATGGTTTTATCAGCACTGCCACTGGCTAAAAGTTGACCATTTGGACTAAAAGTAACACCACCCACTCGTTCTTGATGTCCTTCAAGGGTGTGGAGACATTCTCCTGTTTCAACTGACCATATTTTGATGGTTTTGTCCTCACTTCCTGTGGCTAAAAACTTACTATCAGCACTAAAAGTAACGGCTCTGATAGGAGCATAATGTTTTTGAGAAGGGTGGGGCAAAGAATGACAATTTATAGATAGATCTGTTGTAATAGACCAAATTTTAATAATTCCGTCTTGTCCCCCACTCGCTAGTAACTGTCCCTCGGAATTTAAGGCTACTGACCACACCCAACTTCCGTGAGCAGGAAAACTTTTGCTTAATTCTAATTTTCCATCTTGTTTGACTTTCCAGAGGTAAATCATCCCATGACTGTCACCAGTTGCTAAAAGCTCTTCTCTTGGAAAAGAGCGATTAAACTGACTGCAAGAAATTGATAAAATACTGCCACAAGTTTGAGGGAAAATACAGTCAAAAAACTGTGAATAGGAAAAATCTACTTGGTTGAGTCTAATGTTTGAGAAATCGACTTGTCGAATAGAGATATGAGAAAAATCGTAGCCGATTAAGTGACCATTTTTCAGTATATTAAGTAAGTTGATAATATTGCCAGCAATGCCGCCAATTTGTCCAGAAGATTGATGTTTTAATGTCTTTAAACAATCGATTAGGTTGCTTTCCAGATTGTTTTCTTGAAAATTATGGATTAAGTTCTTGATTATTGGGTGTAAAATAACATTAATTTGAATCTTTCTTAGATAATCAGGAACAGTGGTTTTAGTCAAGGAGTTACTTCTTAATAATTGGAATTTTTCAGTTTTTATTTCTTCTGTTGCTATGGTAATAATTTTTTGAGTGAAATATTCAATCAGTAGAGGATGTATGGTAAAGTAGTCATCTTTTTTATCTAACAGAATTTTGCTAGATAATGATCTAATTCCTTCTTGGATACTTTTACCGTCAGGTTCAATGATAATATTATGTTCTAGCTCCGACAAAGAAACTGGATTTCGATTAATCGCTAACTCAAAAATAATCGCTTTTTCTAAATTAGATAGTTGCTGAAAGTAAGAATTTAAAATAGACTCGACTTTTTTTATCAGAAGATTACCTTTTAAAAGAAAATCCGAGAGATTATTATGATGAAATCGTTGAATATGATGAGCGATAGATTTGATGAATAAAGGATTGCCGTGACAGACTTGTTGAATTAAAAATTGCCATTCATCCTCTGAACCATGAAAGGTGTCAATATCTCCCAAAATTTGTCGTCCAGTTTGATAGTCAAGTCCTTGTAACTCTAGGAAATAGGTTGAAGTCTTATTTCCCGCTAACGATTCAAGTTCTTGAGGAATTTTTCGACTGGTTATAATTAAACAGCTGTTGTGCTTTGACTGACCAATTGCTTGTAAAATTTCGCTATATTCTCGATAGTTTTCATGCTCAATAATCGCATCAATATTATCTAAAAATAATAAACAACGATATTTGGCTAGTATCTTGATAAATTTTATCAGTTTTATTTTAAATTTATCTTCTGTCTTAAAACTAATATTCTGTGAAATAATATTACTTATATTTTCCAGAAATTCTAGGGGTAAAGGAGGATTCAAAAAAGACCAATAGATAACACGGGGAAATTCCTCTTGAATTTGCTCAATCAGTTTACAGACAAGAGATGTTTTTCCGATTCCTGCTATTCCGAAAATTCCGATAATTTTACACGGGGGACTATTTTGAAAAAACTTTTGTTTTAATAATTCTAGTTCTTTTTCTCTCCCATAAATCTGAGAAGTATCAGGAATTAATCCGAAATTATCATAATTTATTTCTGTTTTAACCGATGAGTTTTCAAGACCGGGAGATTTACGCTTATCCCATTCTTCCTCAAATTTCCACAAATTTTCTTCTGTAAATGAACTCCAAAGGTTGAGGGTGAAGTGCCTTTGTCGTGATCCTTGAGGATTCGTGCGATGATCTGTAAGGATTCCCCAATCTTTTAAAACATCAAGAACATTTCTCATCTGAATTGTAGTGAGGGAAATAACTGATGTTTTTTTAGTATCAGCGTTGCAAAAATCTACCAAAACCTTTAATTCTGTTTTGACAATTAGTTTTGGGTGAGGTTTATCATATTTTAACCAGTTATAGATTATTTTATCTGACCAATAAGCTTGATCTACTAATTCACCGTTTACATACGTTAATAATCTTCTTAACAAAAGAGAAAGTTGTTCTTTAACTGTATCACTTGTATTTAGTCTTGGCATAATCTATGAAGATAATTTTTCTCATTATAGCTATATTTTCAATGTTGATTAATATTTTCTAAGGAATCTGGGAAGGATTTGAGGGTTAAAAATTTTTCTGGGATGAGGTGGTCGCCTACTTCTATAGGAATTTTAGTATATTGAGGGCGTGATAAAGAATCGGGTTCAATTAAAACATGGTACATCGTTAATCGGAAATCAGGGTCAAGATTAACTAGGGCAGAAATAGCTCCATCAGAATTTTGAGAAGCATATTTTTTATTAATTGTATCATCAGTTAAGGAAAAGTAATCAAAACTGCCTGGATGTCTATGCCAAAGTCCAAGAAGTTCTATAGGTTCCTGATAATATCTTCCTATTTTCTTAGATAAATGATTAATATACTCAGTATCATATTCAAAATAACCTGGTTGAAAAATAGGATGTATGCCTGGATCTAATGTTTCGAGAATGTACCATATATTAACTGTTTTTATTCCCAAGAAAATTCCACCTGTTTCTGTTTTAGAGCTTTCATAGGTTTCGGCGACAATTGCTAAAAAGGCTCTCTCTGAAAAAATAGTTTGGAGTTTTAAGTAGTTTAACATTTTTACTAAACTGATTCGTGTTGGGGATTGTCACAGGACATTTCTTGAAAGTAAGGTTCTCTGAAATATTCTATCTTTTTTGCCATAATTGGATCGTGACCTTGAATAAAAATTATTTGTTCATTGCGATTCATTCTCATGATTTCATCAGGATGTAGAAGGTCTCTAACTTGTTGGTTTCTTGTAGTTCCAGAACTTGTGCTATTGCCACCAACTTGACCATAACTTTGATTTTGACCCTCGCTAGTCGATATCACTTCAATTGTTGTTTTGCCTAGCTTTTCTGAGACATATTTGGCCGTCTCTAAGTCGGCGACCCCAAAATACTGCTGCACCTTGCTACTAGAAATAAATGGTTGCCATTCATCATTGGGATAAAGTGCTTTTATTTGAGATAAATCTTGTAAAATTGTCCAAATAGTTGCGCCATAACCTCTGACAATTGAAACAGCATCTCTTAGAGAATCCATCCGACCTAATTGTGCCATTTCATCTAGTAAGAATAAAACTCGATGTCTCGGTTTACCTTGAACACTTAAAATGGCTCGAATAGCCGTACTTATCCATAATCGGAGTAGGCGAGAATAGGATGATAATTTATCAGTAGGTAAAACTAAATAAATAGAAACATTACCTGTTCTTTTGAGGTCTTTAATATCAAAACTACTCCGAGATAAAGACTTGATAACTCTGGGAGAATCAAGAAATCCAGTGTTACTTTTAACAGTGGAAAGGACACTAGAAGCGGTGTCTACTGGTAATTGTTTAAAACCAGATGCGGTTCTGGCAATTATTCCATGAGCATAAGAAGAGCTTTCCATCATGTTAAGGTGAAAAGCTAATTCATCAGGAGGAGAAGTGAGTAGTTTTCTTACCTCTCCTAGATGTCTCGATTCTTCAGGGGATTCACAAACGACATAGAGAATAAATCCAGTTAAAAGAGTAACTGCTTCATCATTAAAATATTTGTTATTACCCTGCTCACTTTTTGGTCTTAAAATTAAAGAATCTGCTAAAGTTCTAGCATCATCTATTAAGTCATCTTCATCAGGATCTAAAAGATCTAAAGGATTCAATTGAGCCTGATCTTTTTTGTCACAAATTCCAAAAGGATCTAAACAAAGTACATTTTGTCCCATGCGTTGGCGTGCAAATGCTGTTACTGCATAATTTTCTCCTTTAGGATCTGTAACAATAACTGAGCCGGGATAGGTTAAAAGATTAGGAATAACTACTCCAACACCTTTACCCGCACCGGGGGGAGCAATAGTTATTAAATTGCCTTCAAAGCCACTCCAATCTTGATTAAATCTAAGTAGTAGTGAATCTGATTGTGTTTTTCGTGAGATCATTCCTTTCTTTTTCGTAATTTTTCCTAGCACAAGACCTTGAGAATCAAATAGATTTAAGGCTTCCATATCTTTTTCATTTGACCAACGTGCTGTAGCTTGTCCACCACCAATTTTTTTTCTATCTGAACTTTTAGAAGGAAGAGCAAAGCTTTTTACTTGAAAGATCATTGCTGCTATAAACCCAACCCCAAAAATCAGAGCAAGATAATCAACGGTTAATTGAGGGACAAGATATTTAGCAGCGAGAACAAATAGCAAACCTGTTAAGAAATGAAAGGGATAGCGACGAACAATGTTGAAAAACATTAGCAGTATTTTACCTGCTACTGCTATAGATATTTCAAACATTTTAAACACTAAGTTAAATGGATCTTGAGACATGATTTTTTCCTCTATCCTTGAGTTCTTTGATTGCTAGGTAATTGTGTCATTGGTTGTTGACTTAAACTAGCAGCATTTCTAGCAACTTCTTGCATTTGTTTCTGTCTTTGTTCTTCAAGGGTTTTTTGACGGGCAGCTTCTTCTCTTTCTTTTTTGTCTTTTAAAATACTTTGCACCTGATGATCTTTTTCGCTTTTAAGTCTTTCTTTAGTACCATCATTTTTTTGACGATTAACTTCTTCTCTTGCTTTCATAACTTCTTTTGTAGCTTCAGAAAATTTTTGTCTTTGTTGGTCTTGTCGTTGTTTGAGAAGTTTCCTCAAATCATTAGCTTGACTTCTACAATTCTGAGCATCTCGATATTCCTGTTTAGCTTTTTCTATAAGAGCCTTACGCTCTTGATCACTAGCACCCTTTGCCATTTCACTATATTTGTTAGCTTCTGCTTGGTGTGCAGCAGCTTTTGCTTCAAGCTGATTAATATGATGTTGTAATTCAGCGTCACTGGGAACAAATTCGTTAGGCATAAATTCACCTCTTGGTAAAGTTTGTAGTACAAAGAAAACGATAAAATTTATCGGTCACTAGGTATTGTAGCCGACGATATGTAAAAGCCAGAGTTGTTAATTAAACTCTCTATCTGTTCACTACTAGCCATCCCATTAAGAAATATCTGACCATCTTGATAAATCCTAATTTCTAAACGATTGGCAATGTTGGTTAAAGTATTTTTCATGTGTAAGTATCGCGGTGAAAGGAAGTGATATTGTTGATTAGAAGAACCAACCCAAGGACGATTTATGTCATTTAAATCTTGACGATAAGGACCGTCAATTAATAAATCGGTTACTGCAAGTAAATTATGCCAATCTTGCCGAGAACTGGTGCTAAGATTCTCATAAAGATACCCAGTAAAAGTGACAACTGACAAGCCTACTTTTTGTAACAATTGACCAAGATGAGCTAGAGCCGCAGCTTGGGCAAAAGGTTCGCCACCGACAAAGGTTACTCCTTCTATAGTTGGACTGCTGAGAATGCGCTCGAAAAGACGTTCTGTTTCAACAATTTTGCCACCGTTATCTTCCCACGTCCAAGGAACAGCACAGCCAGGACATCGAATTGGACAACCTTGAACCCAAATACAAGCACGTTCTCCGGGTCCTTCAGCCCGCGTATGAGGCAAAAACTTATTGATTCGTAATTCCATAGAAAAAGCCAAGATTATGTTAATAGAGTTAGCAATTGATGAACAAACTAGAAGCCTTTTAACTTCTATCCTGTACGGTTTCGTCTATTTGTTGACTTAACCAAACTTCTTGATTCTCGTAATATTCAGGAGTATAGGAAGACTCATATACTTCAGCATTGAGAACTTCTTCTAAAATTTCAATATAGTCGGTACAAGCTTTGCCTTTAATACCCTGAACTTCTGCTTGTACGCGACCATCAGGGAAAATCCGAAGTTGTATTTTTTTAGACATAGTTGACTCTCCTTAAGTTATTAATTAAAAATCAATTAGACGTTGATCTTGAGCGTCTGAAATATTTTCAGATTGGTAAGCAAGAATAACAGCTTTTGCTTTTAACTTTGTTACTAGATGAGGTTGTAATTGTAAAAATTCGGCAACTTCCTCAATACTACTAAATCCTAAACGCAATTCACGTTCTCTGATTAGATTTTCGGCTTTGTTTATTGTCATATTTGGCAATAAAAGTAAATCTTCTAGGGGAGCATTATTCAAATCAACAGGTTCAAATTCAACAGGTTCAAATTCAACAGCTTTTTCTTGTTGAGAAGAATATTGTTTTTCTGTCTTTTTAGATATAGTCTCTGTTGGTTTTTGTATATTTTCTAATGTGGAGGGTGGAATTAATTCTCTTAGTTGTCGAATCTCTGTTATTGGAGTCCATTCTATCATTCCAGGCTTCCAAAATAGACATCCATTAGGATTTATTTGGCGTGTAGTAAGCAAATGCCGAACGGTATCTAAATCATACGGACCATAAGTTTCACCTGATACTCTTAAACTATAATTATTTTCTCGAAGATTTTTGTAATTTTCGGCGGCTTCTATCGCCTTTTCAATTGCATCTAGAGCTAAAGTAGCTTCTCTCCTGCTAAAAGGTTCCACTGTATGCTGTCCAGACGCACTGGTGATAATCAGTCTTTCTTGACTCGGTTCATTTTCTTTACTACCACCACTTATAGCTCCACTACTTATTATCAGAGCCAAATAAAAAAAGATTCGTGGAAATATTGGCCAAGTTAAAATAAGACAACCCGCAAAAAGGATGATTGCCATTACAGTTTTGCTAGGCTTAATTGTTACTATAGACGTAAACTGCATAGCTCCAACAAAAACAATAAAAATCAATGCTAAAACAAAAAGAAAGATATTGCTTTGGTAAGTTGTGTATAAATGAAATACCATTATCCCAACAATAACAAGCTGAAGCAGCCATAAAACAGGATGTACTTTAGCTGGTATCTCCTCTTTTTTAAAGCTGACAATTTCATCTGTCTTGAGTGTTTTATTTGCTAAATAAACATTTCGGTCTGTCACTTTAAGTCCAGATTCATTGAAGTAAACCTCTTCTTGATCTTTCATTTTTTAATTCCTCCTCAAGAATTAATTGTTAATGTCAAAAGTATAGAATTGTCTTCTTGTACTTCTTCGCTTTCAATAACAAGGTTTCGCTCTTTAGCTCTTTGTTTCAGTGATTCGAGAGTTTCCTTTTGGATTTGAAGCTTGTAATCTTCATCAATGGTTGATAAGCTGTTGTAAATTAACTTCAGTTCTTTGGCGTTAACTTCAACAAAAAACGAACCATCATCGGAAGGAAAAAAGCACAAGGAGGTTGGACCAACATTACAAATCAACTCGCCATTTATTGTTTCTTTGGGAAGCATACCAAACTTTATTAAGGTTTGACGTAACAGATTTTTATCTCGAAAGTTTGTAGGAAATACTTCAGATTTTGTTGATTCCACCGGTTCAATCGTTTTAGCTGATTTAACTGATTGACTGGTGGAATCATTAGTAGCATAAAAAATTTGACGACCACCACGCTTTTCTACAGCCTTAATAAAGCGATTAAGTACATCATCTGGAGTAGATTTTCTAAACACAGCAACCCATTGGCCATCTATTAAATCCCAGAAAAAGAAATCTTTTTCTCCTTGTAGATGGGTTTTATAACTACTTCCCCACTTTTCTGCATCGTAACCAGCACCTATAACAAAACGTTCTAGTTCATTACCATCCTTGAAATTAGTGGGAACTTTATTTTGTGAAGAAGCTGCCCATTCTTCTAATTTATCTTTGCCAACTATTGCTCTTAAAGCTAAAGCAACTGGAAGTAATAAAAGACTGATAGACATAAAATTATTTCTCCTTTAGAAATCAATAGTTCTGCCGCCTCGTGACACCCGAACGTCAACATCAGCTTTTTCGACTTTTTGGTCGTAACCTGATCTGTCTTGGTTGCTGGTTGCTGCTACAGCCCTCACGTTTGCCCATTCTCGGATAGCATGAATTTGTTCAGCTTGTGTGACTGAAAGTGGTACAGTGTTTTTTATGGCTAGGGAAAAATCATCAGATTCGATACTACGATTCTCAGCAAATGCTTCAAATAGGGCTGAGATTACCGCTTGTTCAACTTCCGCACCCACAAAACCTTCAGTTATCTGAGCTAAACTAACTAGAAAATTTTCGTTTAGCTGTAGATTGCCACACACTTCAGGCTCTTGTAAACGTTTGTTTAGATGAACACGAAAAATCTCCTTTCTTTCATGTAAAGTGGGCAAATCGACAAAGAAAATTTCGTCAAAACGACCTTTTCTAAGTAGTTCAGGTGGCAAACTGTGTATATTATTGGCGGTCGCTGCTACAAAAACAGGTTTTGTTTTCTCTTGCATCCAAGTCAGAAAAGTACCAAAAACACGAGTAGAAGTGCCACCATCTCCGCCAGAACCAGAAACACTACTGAATCCCTTTTCTATCTCATCAATCCAGAGAATACAAGGAGCGATCGCCTCAGCAGTTTTGATAGCTTGACGCATATTCTCTTCACTGCTGCCAACTAAACCACTGAAAACTTTACCCATATCTAGGCGCAGTAATGGCAATTGCCACATAGCACTAATCGCTTTAACAATTAAACTTTTTCCACAGCCAGGGACACCTGTAATCAATACGCCTTTTGGTGGAGGAATATGATAAAGCTGTGCTGATTCCTGCCAAGATTTGTTACGCTTACTAAGCCAGCGTTTTAAATTTTCGAGTCCTCCTACATCCTCTAGATTGATGGTACTTTTAATAAATTCTAAAATGCCTGTTTTTCTGATAATTTGCTGTTTTTCTTCAAGTATAATCTCAATGTCTGAAATGTCGAGTCTTCCGCCTTCGACCATTGCACGAGCAAAAGCATTTTCCGCTTCCTGTAAAGTCAAACCTAATGCTGCTTTGGCTAAACGTTCAGTTTCCTCGTCGTTAAGCTCAATAATAATTTTGCCACTTTGCCGATTTGCTGTAATCATCTCCTCTAAAACAGCCTTAATTTCCTCAAAAGATGGCAACTCAAAGTCAACAATTGTGACCTCTTTCTGTAATTCATTGGGCAAAACAACTGTAGGAGCAATAAAAACAACATTTTTCGGCTTACTGCTGCGTCTTAATCTAGCAGAAAGATCGCGTAGTTTGCGGATAATCTGGTAATCGGGCGTTTTACCTCGTTCACCAAAGTACACATGGAAATCTACTAGGATAAAGATAGCAGGCTCGGCATAGTTATCTATGAACTCAAGAGCTTTAATTGGTTCTAATAGTTTGCTCTGTGTATTGGTTTCAGCTTGACTGGATTGTTTATTATCCGCTGTCATCCCTGTTGTCAACTTCCACACAAAACAATTCCGAGTTGTGCGAATTTTGCTGGCCTCAGTAGCAACCGAGCGAAGGATATTAATCACTCTTTCTTCTTCCCAAGTTGGGATATACAAATAGGGAAACCTTGCTCTGAAAAGATTTCCTACTAGAATACTGAATTTGTTGGCATCGTGTGTTTGCATATCGGTTTGGATTTTAGCTTTTGCCCTTTACGCTTTAATTTCTGCGACTCTCTTGAATTTCGTGTGATCAGCCTTATGGATACTTTCTATGGTATAAACTTGGGACTTTCCCCGATGCAAATTTTTTTTGAAAAGCTGTAAGTCTTTGTGGGATAAGGCATTGCGTCGCTAAGACTCTAGTTCGACTTCGGGACACTTAAGGATATAGCCAATTTTCAGGATAATTTACCTTAAGTTCCCAAAATCTAGTATTTATTGGCAACCTATTGAGCTAGACTTCACACTGCAAACGCTTCCTTGTGTTTATGAAAAATCTGGTCAGCGTTGTGGTACTGATGCTTAATCATCCACTGCTCCAGTTCAATGAGATACCATTGACCGGCAAATGTTCCATATTTTAAGCAAACTTTTTCATGATCGTGTAGAGTGTGCTTAAATCCAAAACGTTCTTTATACAGTGCTTCAATGGTTTCGTCCCCTTTTGGATAAGTCGTGTAGGAAATTTCAGTGTGAGCAATATCATGTTTGTAAGTCAAGATAGCTCGAATCAATTGCTGATAAACAAGATAACTTGTTCCTTTTTTGCCAGTTCCCTTTTCATCATAGAGAGAGAGACTTTCTCCGATGCTTGTTACATTTTTGGGTAACATCAAATGCTTTCCTGTGTGTTTTCCTTCACAAAATGTTGCCAGTTGACAAGGCAAATAGTAGCCATATTCAGCCAGAGAATAGGTATAACGTGCAACACCGATTACCTGAGAGGGATTCTGTTCAGGATAGGCTAGAAAAATAACCGATTGGTGAGTAAATAAATCGTCGATTTCTTTGCAATAATTTTGTGAATCAGGATAGCGATTCTTGAGAAATAAGAAATAGGATTCAATTTCTGCCGGTGTTTCCGCTTCCTTGACCAGATAACCTTTGACCTTTGGCACATCAAAAGAAAGTAAGGCTCTTTTGCAAAGAATCCAGCAGTTGCCAATGTTATTTAATACAATAAATCCAGCACAAGAAAACAGAATCTTCACATATTGCTCAATATCAGGGGTTTGGGATATATCATAGACAAAGAGAAGACCGTTATCCTGTAACATTCTTCGGACAGTCCTTAAAGTGAATAGGGGATCTTTTTGGGTGTAATTTGTGGTCTTTAGCGTTGCAAATGTTTGTGCCGTTAAATCCTTTTCCTCGTTTGGTTTTAAATTAAGCCAACAAGAAAGTTGCTCATAGTGACGCTCTGGTATTTGACCGCTAAATAAGTGATTGACATCACCTCCATCCGACGACAGTAGCCGCACCGATGTAGATGATAATGAGATAAACTGTTTACCATTGGTTTGGTTGATTATTTGAGAAATAGCCATTTTGCTACCCTTAGGAAGAGGACAACGAGCAATGAGGCTCTCTTCATTGGGAGTAAAGCGATAGAAATCCTTAGATTTCTACGGATAAGCAAGCAAAACGATGATTTTTGGGCGCAAAAAGCAAAAGAAGCTGGAATTAGAAAGAATTAGAAAGCTTGAATGGCTTCCTATACCTATAATTGAGCAAATAGCTGATATGTACTTAGTCACATTGAGAGAAAGTTTTTCAAAAAATGAGAATTTCTGGGGATAATCGATCAACAATAGAGAAATAAACTTATGTAGATTGAATAGAGAGCAATGAAGTTAAAACTCTCCGTAGCGGGACTTGAGCAAGTCAAAACCCGATGGGCGCAAAAACAAAAAGAAGGCTGGACTAGAAAATACTTATGCACCGAGGCTAGTCAATTTGCCAAACCCGATGGGAATTGGGAGGAAATTTCAAATGACCCAGCCCACACTTATTACTCTTATTACGCCGACAACTGCTCACTGGAGACTTTAGATCATTTTTTGAGGGGTAAAAACATTCAATCGGAAGGTTTTTTTGCCTTTTGTCGAGCTTTGAACATCGACCCTTCAAAAGTCGCAGATCTAGATAATCTTTTGCAAAAACTGACTCAAGATATCGAGCCTATTTGGGTGGGGCGAGAGTCTCTTCAAAGTGATTTACTGGAAAAACTAAGAGGCGATTGTCGCATTGTCGTAATTACGGGAATAACAGGTATTGGGAAAACTGCCCTCGCCTACAAATTGGCCTTAGCTTTGTGTCAAGAAGGGTTTCCTCCTGAACCGCCTATTGATTTTGATGGGTTTAATCAACGGGAGGATCAACAGTCGCAATCAGAAGCACAAAACTTTATCAGCACAGCTATTGATTTACTCAATCGTGGCGATGAACCTGTTACGGCAAAACAAGCAAAAAACCCAGAACAATTATTAACTCAACTGGTTAATCATCTGAGCAATAATCCTCGATTGATTTGGTTTGATTCAATGGAAAATCTTTTACAAGGAGAACAACAAGATGGCAGTAATCGCTTTAAAGACCCCCTCTGGCGAGTCTTTTTTCAAAGGATATTAGAAGCCGAAGATTGTCAGACTCGAATTGTGATAACTTCGCAGGATAAGCCTGAAGATTTTGAAACTTTTAGTCAAGCTCAATATTGGCATATTCAGCCATTAATGGGATTAGAGGATCAGGAAAGTTTACAGTTATTTGAGCGCTTATTTCAACAAGCAGAAGTCGAATTAATTCTTCATGGACGTAACCTTGCTTACCTTAAAGAGATCGGAAAACTTTATGAAGGACATCCTCTCGCTATCCGCTTAATTTCCGGTGATATTATTGATAGACTGAATGGAAATATCAGCACTTATTATGAGGAGAATAAATCCCGATTTCGACGATTAAGAGAAATGATTGATGAAGCTCAAAAAGCCAATCCTGATGATTATTACAAAGTTAACTTAATCACCAAACAATTACGAAAACAACTGTTAGAGGAGGAAATCAAAAGAACAATAGAGCGGCTTGAAGACACTTTTGAAACTGCTTATTTGTTGCTTATATATGGTTCCACTTATTCATCTTTTGAATTTAAAAATGCGTGGTTTGAAAATCTTCAATTATTTTCAGAATACGAGGAACAGGATTTAGACTTAGCTCTTTTTACCTTGTTTAACCGTTATTTAGTAGAAACTCAAAAACAACCGGGATATGAACCACATATCAAACAGCACAGTTTAATTCGCAATGTTGCTTTCAAGCATCTAGTATCTACCCAAAGAAAAGAAGGAAACCCAAATCATGAATGATTTTCAATCTCCTCAATTAAGAGTCAAAGAACGTCTCACAAGTATCGATTTTACTGTTTTTGGAGAACTCGCTCAAGTCAAACAAAAAGGGGAAATTTTAGGGGCGACAGGGAGTCATTTTGAAAAAGCACATTTTGGCGCATTTATCTGGCATTTAATTGGTTATGAACGCCATATTAAGGATAAAATGGGACAGCAGCTCTCTATTCAAGAACGGGCAAGTCGTTATGTGGAAGCATTTCTCTGTCTATGTCGATTAGGTTGGTATAAAGAAGCTAAATCTTTATTTTCTTTACCCTTAGAAATTCATGATCCAACTTCTTTACCTTTGCACAAACAATTACGCATCTGGGGACGGTATGAAGAGGGCATAAAACTGTGTAAAGAATTATTAGGAAATCTTGACAATGAAACCGATTTTCTCTGTTTAAGTGAACTCGGTTATATGTATCGAGAATTAGGAGAATTTGACCAAGCAAAAAATTATGCGGAGAAACTCTTATCCTTAGCCGAGCAATTAAATAATCCTCTTTGGAAAGCAAGAGGAAAACAAAATATAGCAACAATTGATGGAATAAAAGGGGAATATTTAAGCGCTGAAATAGGACTGAATGAAGTTTTAAATCTAGCCGAGATTATTCCTGATTGTGACGAAAAATTTGAGATTATTAATGTTGCTTATTTAAATCTGGGTAATTGTTATGGTTATCAGGGAAAAATTGACCAGACTATTGCTTGTTTAGAAAAATACTTAAAATGGGCAGAAAAAATAAAAAACCTTATTTATCAAGCAACGGCTTTACGAAATTTAGGAGAAGCATACCGGCGAATCAATGATTTAAATCCAGCTATCGATTATACTCAAAGAAGTCTTAACTTATCTGAGCAAATAACCGATGAAGCAGGAATTATTTTATCCTTGGGAAATTTAGCCTCAATTTATGGGCAACAAGCAAATTTTCAGGAGTCTGAAAAATACTTTAAGCAACAAAAGAAAAAAGCTTTAGCTATTTCAGATGTAGCAAGTGTTGCCCATGCTTGCGCTGGATTAGGAGAAATTTATAGTATCACTCGAAAGGATGATCTAGCCTATCAATATCTTAACCAAGCTTTAGATATTGCCCTCGATATTGGAGAAAGATATATAGAACTAGAGACTTTAATTGTTTTGGCCGAATTTGAAGAAAAAACCCATGATCTTAAATCAGCTATTAATCACTGGCAACGCGCCTTACATCTTTCTGAAAAATTAAATATTCTCTCCCATAAAGAGAACTGTGAACAAAATCTAGAAAGGTTGTTAAACCCCAACTAAGTTGAGACTGAGTAACGCACAGAAAACGGGTTTCTCGGAGAAACCCGTTTTCTACTCATGCAAAAGAGATGTCTATTGAAACAATCTGAATTTCCCTGACTCGGTGCATTGGTTTGGTTGGCTTTTCGGTGGTGATTAGTTCATCAGCTTGAATTTGCAGCGCAGCAGCAACATGAAGTGCATCCATCGCCGCTAAACCGTAAGTGCCAGCAATTTCATGACTCACTGCATCCTCCTCGACGTGCAGCAAGTTCTTGTTCTATTTCGTCTTCATTGAGCAGTTGCAATCCAGCCGAAATTGCCCTCTGTCGGATTTCCCATAACTTTTTGCTTAATGGTGTTTGGGGAATAAATTTAGCTTCTGGTGTTGTTTGTGACTCAGATTTAAGTATTTGAACAAATTGCCAAACTTTTTGTTGCTTTTCCGGTGTCAATTCTCGCCATTGTTCAAGTAGTTCTTCTTCTTTATCCATAAATACCTCGCTCTTAAATTATGAATTATTTGCTTTTAAGCAATGCTCATTGATAAAAACCATTCCAGACACAACGCTTAGGAACTTTTTCTATATACATGACCACTATTGCACGGGTACATCAAGAAAAGTTAACCGGTCTATCCATTGCTGGACAAGGGTTTTTGGCTCTTGTAGTAGATATGTATTGGGAAAGTTCAGGTATTTTAGGTGGGAATTGGTTCACCAGGACGCAAACTGAGTTGGTGATCCGTATGACTTCGATTTCAACTCGGTTCCTTCATTTTATCGTGTAAGATGGCGATCGCACTCTACTCCAAAGCCTCAATCGTGACTAGACCACCCTCGATCGCTTGAATCCGCAGATCGTAACCTCGCAATAGCTGCATCCCGATTAGTGGAAGTGTCTCTGATTCGTTGATGTAAATCTCACGATATTGCCCATCCCAAATCACGCGCCCGATGTAAACCTCAAACGTACAGAAAGTTCCGTCACCTAATGTGGCAATATCTCGGCCCTCCCAACTCAACCCCAATGTGGCAATTATGTCAGACGGCAAAGTGAGAAAACCCGAAAATCCTGTATCAATTACAGCATCTACCATCTGCGCTGTCTTATTATTCCTGAGCGCGATCGATAAGGTCGCTTCACACCTTTGATTCACAGGACCTTGCATCATTGCTTTGTTCTCAAACTCCTTGTACCAAAGTGATCGACTGCTAGATGTCCAATCCGAATAAACCAAGTCTGAGCATCAGGTACTCGTGCAGAAAGTTGTTTCGATGCTGTCAACAAATCATCGGCAACTTCAAACGCTCCGGTTTCAATGTCAATCGCCACAATTTTGCCATAATTGCCTTCTTCAACTTGAGAGCGCACTTGGGATTCATAGAGTTCATTGCCACGTCGGGCAAATTCTTTTTTGCTGTAGCGGGGTTGTCGAATTACCATATCCTTGACTTCGATTTCAACTCGGTTTAATTATTTTATCCTGTAACATGGCGAACGCACTTACAGCCGTCTGACTTGCGCTAAAGCCTCTTCGCCTGAAATTAGCTGAACAGAACTATTTCTCGCTTCATCTCTGCGTCCTTTAGCTTCAACAATCCACATCGACTCAATCGGAACTTTTTCCATGTACATGACCACTATTGCACGAGTACAGCAAGAAAATTTAACCGGTCTATCTATTGCTGGATAAGGGTTTTCGGCTTTTGTAGTAAATATGTATGGGGGTAAATTCAGGTGTTTTAGGTGGGAATTGGTTCACCCGGACGCAAACTAGACCATTTACCAGTTTCCCGTAAAAAGCTGTCGCAACCCACCACATCCCATTCCATTTCGATATAATCTTCCTTGGTGCGAATGTTAACGTTAATAGAAGGGTTCTTCGCTTCAAAGTCCGGTGTCTCGGTGAGATGACGTTCCTGATGTTGTGTTTCTACGGCATGATAGGTGAGACAGCGATCAACAAAATAGCAGTTAATACAAATACACATAGGTTTAACTCTATAAGTCTTTTCCGTTAATCTAGCTCAGTCTCTCCCCAAATAGGGCCGGTAAAAATTATATTTTTGTAAATTTATCTTCTCGATGTCTTGTCAAAAAAACCTAGATAGTTTAGTTAAAGAAGTTTTTGCGATTAATCAGCAAGAATTGCCAGAAAATGCTTATTTAGTCGGTGGTGCTGTGCGAGACGCTTTATTAAACCGTCAGAAAGACTATATTGACCTAGATTTTGTGGTTCCCGAAAAAGCGATCGAAATTGCCCAAACTATTGCCCATCATTATAAAGCCGGTTTTGTGGTTTTAGATGCGGTTCGTCAAATTGCTCGCGTCGTTTTTCCGCAGGGGACTCTTGATTTCGCGCAACAGGAGGGAGAATCTCTGGAAATAGACCTAAAAAGACGGGATTTCACCGTTAATGCTCTCGCTTATAATCTCCACACCCAAGAAATTTTCGATCCTTTAGGGGGATTAAAAGATTTAGGCTGCCAATCTCTGCGGATGATTTCTAGGGAAAATCTCCAAGATGATCCCCTAAGATTATTAAGGGCTTATCGACAAGCGGCTCAATTGGACTTTGAGATCGAACCCCATACCCGTGCAACTATTCGTTCTCTTGCCCCTTTATTGCGCCGTGTAGCCGCCGAAAGGGTACAATCCGAGTTGAATTACCTTTTGCTCAATTCCCGTGGCAATAAATGGCTAAAAAGTGCCTGGGAAGATGGCTTATTATCCCTCTGGTTGCGTCGGATTACCCCCGCAAAAATGGAGCGAGTTATGGGGGTGGAAGCGGCAGCGGGATTTTTAGAATCTTTGTTACCAGAAAAATTTATCTTTTCCCCTTCTCAGTTACAGTTGACAAAATTGGCCCTATTGGTATCGGATATCTTAGCAGAAGCGGAAAAAGAGTTAATCGATCTCAAGTATTCCAGGGGGGAAATTCGCACGGTAATCACGGTGATTAAGTGTTTACCTCCCCTCAAGGAGCCAGATAATTTGAGTCTGCGGGAACAGTATTTTATTTATCTAAATACGGGAAAAGTATTTCCTGTCTTTGCCCTTTTTGCTTTATCGATGGGGATTAACAAAAATATCGTCGCTTCTCTGTTGACTTCCTATCTCGATCCCGATAATATTATCGCCCATCCCCGACCTTTATTAAGGGGCGATGATTTAATTAACCATTTACACCTGAAACCTAGTCCGATTATCGGTAAGTTATTAACCGAGGTACAAATTGCCCAAATTGAAGGCAAAGTTACAGTTTTTCAGGAGGCGATCGATTTTGCTAAAAAGTTATTATAAGTAGCTGGTTATAATTAAATTAAAAATGGATTTTAGGTTCGATCCCCCCTGCCCCCCTTGATAAGGGGGGTGCCGATAGGCGGGGGGATCTACCCTTGATAAGGGGGGTGCCGATAGGCGGGGGGATCTACCCTTGATAAGGGGGGTGCCGATCCCCCCTTAATCCCCCCTTAATAAGGGGGGCATCTGACAACTTTTAACGCCTACCTACTTAGCAATTGTTCACAGTTTTGAGAGTTTTGTCTGTTAATCAGAGTTTTAGATTCCGATTGAGTCTCAGGGTTTTGACTTATCCAAAACTCAGATTATCCACAACTCAGATTTATTTAGTTTTAAGCTGTGAAGATTGGGGAGCGTTTTCTCCTTCTACGACTAAAGATTTCACATGAGAACCTTGAAACTTTTCCATATTGCTCACTCGCCACATAGCCAGGGGAAAAGTAATAGCAAATAAACCAAAAAGTCCCACTAATATCCAGACGATATCGTGCATTTTACGCGAGGAAACCTTTCTAACTTGAGCGTTCATTTTGTCACCTCCTAGGCTTTAAGTTAAAGGTAAATAGGGAAATAGTGGATGCCATGACATGGCCGTGGCGGCAATCATGAGGGCAAAAAACCAAAAGAGAATGGTCTTAGCTTTTATCTGGCGATCTTTCCAAAGATAATGCAGTATCGGCCAACTGACTAACCAGCCAATTAATAACATCGTTTCTTTGCCGCTATAACTGCCGATATTGCCCCACATTTTGCTAAGTACCTAAGCAAAATTAATTACACATTTCGATAAAGCTTTTGCCTCTTGCCTATTGCCTCTTGCCTGTCTTCACTAGGAAATTTATTTTGCATGACTACTTAGGATTTTTACTGCCAGGTATCCAACTACCCAAATTCCAAAGAAAAGTTTCTACGGTTTTTGAATGGTCTGCATCGGAAAAATGGTGAGCAACCATCATTAAAAAACAGCCAATACCAGCACTAATAATCGCCGCCGCTGCTGGGCCAGAAGTGGCGGGGGAACGTTTGGCACCTTCGGCTAAACCTTGGGGAAATTGTTTTAAAAAAGCCCAGATTTTTCCGTACCAAGGACTATCGATGTAACGTTGAGTCATCAGATTTGTTCCTATTTTTTCAGAGTTCGTAAGTGTGTAAAACCGCAAAGTCCCACCGCTAAAAGTCCCCAGCCGTATTACCAGCAGTAGGGAAATGACCGACGATTTGACTTTGGTTGCTAATGCTGGCCGCCCTCGTATCCGTACCATCGGGGCTAAGTTTACACCCCCTAGGGCGGGAGCGGTGATAGATAACCCGAAAACCGTAGCTAAAACGAGCAAAAGTTGAATTTTGTTCACTTTTGAGGTAAAGTAGCTAAATAAGGGTTTACAGGGCGTGAATTTTGGCAACACCGAGGCCGCTAACGAGTCCACCCATGGCAAAAAACATCATCGCCATCAGGCCAATGCAAGTGACCGTTAACACCGGTCTATTAGCTTTGTCTAGGATTGAGTCGCCGTATTTCCAGAGAATCCAAGTGCAGGCCACCCCTAGGGGTAGGGTAAAAAGGACGCTGAATTCGTGGTATTCCATGAGGACGTATTGACCGAGGGGCGAATTTTCCTTTAGCCATGCCCGCGCACCGCCAAACTCTGAACCGGCCCGATAGCGCATATAGGCTAAATTGCCAGTGGCGATCGCCAAAGAAGCGAGGACGGTGGACCAGAAGGTGAGGGTTCGCATTTGCTGCAAAATTTTGCCAGAACCTCTGAGCAGCGGAAAAGCGAGATGACCAGCGTAAACAATCACGACTAGGGCTAATAGGGAACCAAAACCGTGAATTGTGCCTAGCCATCGCTGCCACGGACTCGGATGCAGCAGGTTGACGAAGGGCAGAAATAAAAATAGGCCCGCCGAGAGGATTCCTAGCCCATAGACGCAAACGGTGGCTATATCTAGGGTTTTCGGAAAATCAATTTTTTCTGATTCTGTGGTATAAGATGACATCGGTTTCTCCTTAACGGTCTAGAGAAGCTAAATGGGATTATTTCTCATTTAGCCCGGAATCTTGTTAGAACAAGTCCAGAGAGCATATTTGTCCAACCATCAGAGTATTTTTGGACTCAAGTTGACAATAAATAGAGTCAAGACTTGAATTTCGCCAATTCAAGTCTGAATTGCATCCCTGTCTGCTCTACAGCGTTTCTCGGATATATGAGGTATGTTTTCGCAACTGAGAATTCTTACTTCGGCAAGGTTTAATTTACAGTTCACCTTGATGAGAAACGCTACATCTTCATATGATCCCTAATTCGGGGTGCGATAGTCAAGAGATTTTCAAGGAAGATTGTTAATAAAGTTTACGGATATTTTTACCTAGTTCTTCGTTACTTGGCTCTTCTGGTTTCTGTGTGGAAACGAGGTCTATACTGATAGTTTATTCCGCCAAATAGCACTAAAAGTCTTGCCTGATAAGCATTTCACGATTCCATAAGCAAAAATTATCACACAAAGTCGAGAAGAGCCGTTACTTGGTATGGTTTGATCGGGGGGCATAAATCGACTACATCCTTATTAGATGAGCTTACCCTGAGAATCTGGCAAAGAAGGTTAGAAACTCAGTACATCAAAGCTTTTAGCTTAACTAATTAGGGTCTGCTGAAAAAGTTTTTCCTGGGGGTAGGAGTCAGGAGTCAGGAGTCAGGAGTTTCGGGCTTTGTTGCCATTGTTTTTTGTACCAAGCTATGTACTACAAGAAGGATAATGCAAGGTTTTTGAAAGTCCCAATCCTATTTTCTTGCACTAACATCGGACTTTAACAGGTCAAAAGCCTTATTTTAAAAGGGTTTTACCATTATTCAGCAGACCCTAATTAGGTTTGAGATTCGGCCCTTGTTATCGGGGAGCAATGTTACGCAAAAAAACCGAGTTAAATCCCAAAATTAGGCGTTTTTATCGACAAAATTGTCGAATCGAATTTTAAACAAAAACACGATGCTGTAGGGAAGGCATTTGTCGTCTCACTTGTTGCAGACGTTGCGGATTAATTTCGGCAATTGCCACTCCCGCTTCTTCCCCCGCATCGGCTAAAACCACACCCCAAGGATCGATAATCATAGCGTGACCGTGGGTGTAACGGCGTTCGTAATTATTGCCCGTTTGAGCGGGAGCTATTATATAACAAGTATTCTCGATCGCTCGCGCTTGTAACAAAACTTTCCAATGATCTTTCCCCGTAAAAGCTGTAAACGCCGCAGGTACAAATAAAACATCGGCTCCTTGCTGCGATAAATAGCGATAGAGTTCGGGAAAACGCACATCATAGCAAATCGAGAGGCCAATTTTGCCCAAGCTATCGGAGCCATAAATCGGCGGTAAATCGATCCCTGCCATGACTGTACTCGATTCCTGATAGGTGTTACCATCCGGGACATTGACATCAAAGAGATGGACTTTTTGATAACGGGCTAATTCCGCACCGTTGCCATCGACTAAAATAGCCGTGTTATAAGCTTTATCGGCAATACCCGTCACCGGCACGGGAAAACCACCCCCTAAAATGGTCACTTGAAACCTTTGGGCCATGGTGCGGAGGAATTTATCGGCTTTGAGAGCAATAGTCTCAGCCTGGGCGATTTTATCGGTTTCTGCCCCCATAAAAGCGAAATTCTCCGGTAAACCGATTAATTCCGCCCCTTTACCCACGGCAAGTTCGATCAATTCTTCAGCGGCAGCGAGATTTTTCTCTAAATCCGGCTGACTGGTCATTTGAATGGCGGCGGCGAGATAGGATTTCATGGGGGTTGAAGCTCTAGAGTCGGATAATCTCTGTAAAATTAATCATAACCTTCGATTATATCCAATTTCAGATATTTTGTCACCCCATGAGTAAAATTGTTTTCTGTGACTTTGATGGCACTATCACCGCCGTGGAAACTTTTGCGGGTATGCTCAAAGAATTCGCCCCCGATTTATCGGCCCAAATTATGCCCCAAATGTACGCCCGCACTCTGACTCTGCGCCGGGGTGTCCGTCAACTGCTAGAGTCGATACCGAGCCAAAAGTACGCCGATATTATCGCCTATGCCGAAAGCAAGCCAATTCGTCCTGGATTAGCTGAATTTCTCGCTTTTTTACAGGAGCAATCCATCCCTTTTATTATTATCTCCGGTGGTATCCAAGGCATGATTGAAACGGTCTTAAAACGGGAGGGACTATTAGATAAGGTGACAGCAATTTATGGGGTCAATCTTCATACTCAAGGGGAATATTTGCAAGTTCATTCCGATTGGGAAAATGAGACGGAATTAGTGGCTAAAGCCTTGATTATGGCCAAATATTCAGGAGTAGAAACTATTGCGATCGGTGATTCTGTTACCGATATTACCATGGCTAGAAAGGCCGATCTAGTTTTTGCTAGGGATCGTTTAATCGATTATCTGCAAGCGGAAAATCAACCCTATATTCCTTGGGATAACTTTTTTGAGATTCGTGAATATCTGTTATTGAGAGATTAGGGATTAGCTGTTAATTAGCTGGTTGTAATTAAATTAAACATAGATTTTAGGTTCGATCCCCCCTGCCCCCCTTGATAAGGGGGGTGCCGATAGGCGGGGGGCTCCCCCTTAATAAGGGGGGTGTCTGACAACTTTTAACACCTACCTACTTATAAGTAATGGTTAGGATAGGCAAGAGGCAATGATTTTCGCCGTCTCATTCCCAAGCTCCGCCTGGGAATGATTTTTAAAGGCTCTGCCTTCTGTAAAGATTACTCAGGAGGCAGAGACTCTCATTAAACATTTCTAGGCAGAGCCTAGAAACGAGAGATTCTAATAATCCAAGACTAACCCGTTAAAAGATTTTTTTACTAGCCTACTCTCAAGGGTAACAATAATTATAAATTTTTGTAAATTTGTGTTGGTTTACACTTGACAAAATCGGGGGGGGTAGAATAGCGTTATGGCTCTGTCTTGTCATTAGAGGAACTAACTTAAAATTTAGTGATTGGCAATTTTGAAACAACCAATTTTTCTCCCTTGCCAATGTCGCTTAATTTGAGATTTTCTCCTTTAAAGGTCAGTCAGAACATTTGTTTGTTTGTTTGTTTTGAGGAAACTTTCTGAACATGAAAACTTCGACTGCAATTAAAAAACTGTCAATGACTGCTGCTGGCATAGCATTCTTTGCTGGAACTGTGGTACTTAATGCACAACAAGCAGTAGCGGTAGTCTTATTGCCCAACGGTGTGTGGCAATCCGGGCAAATTGAGAGTGATCCAGCATCCAACAACCCCACCTCGTGGGACTTTACGATTGCACCGGGATTCCAGGGCGCCTTTGATTTGGTCGATCAATTTATTGCTGGAGATGTTTACGACATTTACAATGGGGCTACTCTTTTAGGTAGTAGCGACTTTACACCTAAAACACCCCCATTCCCCTATCTGCCGAGTGGCAATCCTGGACTTGATGCTGACTGGGCGGCCGCAAGTACTTACAGTTCGGCTTCTCTACTCTTCGGACCAGGAAGTTACTCTCTATCATTAGCACCATCATCTACTTTCCCCGGCGGCCTTCCTGCGGGCTATTCTGTGCGGTTGAACCAGACTGCTGTTGCTGTTCCCGAACCTGCTTCAGTCTTAGGTTTACTCGCCATTGGTGTTTTAGGTGCGGGTTCAGCCTTGAAGCGCAAATTAAAATAAAAAACTGGCAAATCTAGCCTTAAATTAGCAGCGATCGCACTACATTGATAAAGTGCGATCGCTTTTTTTTGGGCATTCCAAATTTTTATTAATCTTTGTTAGAATGATGAGATGGGTAATGGCTTTGAGTTGATTGGAGAACTAACCGAAATAGAGATTATCGCCGTCAACCTCTCTATTCGTGAACTCAGAAGGCTAAAAGCGCAGTTTGGGGGTCGTCGATGGCGAAAGCTAAAAGGAGTCGGCTTAGTTCAATTTCCTAATGGAGAAATCCGCAAAGCTGAACTACACTGGTATGAGTCTCATGGTATTGGTCGGCGAAAAATGAAAGTTAAACGAGTTTTGGACTAAATATTTATGCAAACACCAGCATCTAACATTGAATTTGCTATCTGTATTACCGCTGAAGAAGGCGGAGATTTAGAGGTTTGTAAACTTTATCAAGTGTTACCTGATGCTAAAGCGCAAGAGGTGGGATGTTTGCGAGTGATTGATGAATCTGGCGAAGATTATTTGTATCCAGAAAATCATTTTGTCATAATAAAACTTCCTGAAACGGTACAAGTCCAGTTATTAGCAGTCCGCCCTTAAATAGCGAGTAAATTACCTGGGCGTTGCTGATAATAAACGACTTAGGCTGCAATACCGACCTTAGAAGTGATCGCCCTCTATAAATATAGCGTGATAGCTTTTTTGGTGTTAGAATAGAGGAAACCATAGTGTTTTGATTGGCTGAGACTTTTTATGCAATCTGATCTTTTCCAGACGACTCAACCTGCTTCAGATGAAGAGATTAAACAAGCGATCGCATCTGCATCTGAGGAACTGTTAACGCAGCTTAATCCAGATTATCTCATTTGTCAGGAAACATCGGTCATTCGCTTTGCAGATATCCCTCTTTCTGAACAGCAGGCACTAGAGCAAGCGTTAGCAGAACAAGCGCAAGGGAAAATTATCAAATATCGATTTTAACGTAAGATGGCGTATGATATCTGGTTGTCCTTAAGTACTAGAGACTTTTTGAGCAATTTAAAACAAGATGACCCTGAAACTTATCACAAAATCCGCGGTCTGTTGCATGATTTATCACTCCAGAGAGAAGATTTTCAAACAGGCGCTCCCGAAAGAATTGAAGTATTTATTGTCAACCATCTAAAAGTTTATTATAGAATAATACATCGCTTAAAAAGTATTGATGTTAAGTACCTAGGCAAAATTATTTACACATGACGATCATTGCCCCGTAAGGGTTTTAGCTCGATCGGGCAGGTAATTAATTTTGCATGACTACTTATTGATGTCATTGACTTGAGAGAATGAAATAACTAGACTATCAAATGGGGAGTTTGTCGCCATTATTTTCAACGCTTGAATTGAGAAAAATTGTTATGAAAGTTCAAACAGATTTGACGATTCCTGAGATTGATGAAATTAGAAAAGAGGGAGCTAAAGCTCTAGTAGAGAGATTGGGAATTGCTAAAGCGGCTTTCTTTCTAAGAGAAACAGCATCCCAACCTCTAAATTATTTAGAAATTAAAGATCAGTTATTTGGTGAAATGACAGCGACGGATATTTACGTTCAAACTAAAGGCGGCTATCCCTGAAATGATTGAGGAAATTCGTCAAAAAGTTAGACAAAACCAATTTGAATTTTCTCAACACGCTGTCAATCAAAGTATCCTGCGTCAGATCAGTGTTCAAGAATTACGGGAGGCGATGGAACAAAGCGAAATTATTGAAGATTATCCAGCTGATAAGTATGGTGCAAGCTGTTTACTTTTGGGATTTACTCTAATTAATAGAGCCTTACACATTCATTGTAGCTATCCCTCTCGCCCTTTGCTCAAAATTATTACCCTATATGAACCCGATCCAAATTTATGGATTGATTTTAAATCAAGGAGAACACCAGATGTCAACTAATTCTAGACCAGAAACCTTAATTGAACAAGAAGTTACCTATACCCTTGAAATCAATGGCAATTTTTTTATTATAGAAAATGTCCCCGCTAGAGTCTGTGTAGAAACAGGAGAGCGTTTTTTTGCACCAGAAACTGTCGAACGCTTGCAGGAAATTATCTGGGAAAATAAGCGACCAAAACGGGTAATTGAAACACCAGTATTTGACTTTGCTAGTTAGTATTTAATAGAAAACTGGCAAATCGAGCAACAATTGAAGTCTTAAATTAGGGGCGATTGCGCTATATTTTTAGAGTGTGATCGCTTTTTTGTTTATAATAGTTAAAGACACGATAAATTGATTCAAGTCAAGCCCATGCTACTAACTCTTAATTTAACATCAGAAATCGAACAATATCTCAGCCAAAAAGCGAGGGAGAAAGGTCTTTCTCTAGAAGATTATGTCCTCAAGCTACTTAAGGATACTATTTTAGAACAAGAAAAACAGGCCAAACTGGTTAATTTACTTCAATCTTGGATTGATGAAGAAGATGAACAGGAACAACAAGAAACCGGTGAATATTTAATCGAAGCACTTGACCAAGATCGCTTATCTGAGCGTCCTTTATTTCCGGCTGAATTAAAGGGAGTAACTTGGTGAATAGAGTAGTTTTATTAGATACGGGAATTATCGGTTTAATTACTAATCCTAAGCGATCGCATGAAAGTCTAGCTTGTAATTGTTGGCTACAAACCCTAATTAAAGCAGCTATTAGGGTTATTCTTCCAGAAATTGCTGATTATGAGGTGCGTCGAGGGTTGTTACGCACTAACAAGATTAAAGGAATTAAGCGACTGGATGAGTTAGCATGGGTTACGCTACCGCTAACCCATCCTACAAATAATTGTGCGTCCCTACTTATGACAAAATATTGATCGGGAGAAACTTTAAACCTTTTTTTGACTATCTCTGGTAATTAAATAATCATTGTTAAGTAGCTGGTTATAATTAAATTAAAAATGGATTTTAGGTTCGATTCCCCCTCAGTCCTAGAGTTGATTCATAGTAGGGTTGATTCATGAATCAACCCTACCCTTAGTCCCCCTTGATAAGGGTGGTGTCTGATAATTTTTAACGCCTACCTACTTATCTCCCATTAACCTGAAGAGGAATTATCTCAAATCCTTATTCATCCCCTAAATAAGCTTCAATCACCGCAGGATTCTCCCTGACTGTGGCTGGATCTCCCAAAGCGATTAACTTACCGAAATCTAATACAGCAATGCGATCGCATAATCCCATCACTAAAGGCACATGATGTTCGATTAACAGGACGGTTAGAGCTAAATTATCGCGAATTTGTCGAATTAGCTGACTTAATGACCCCTTTTCGCTGGGATTCATCCCGGCTGCTGGTTCATCGAGCAGTAATAACTGGGGTTGCAAAGCTAAAGCGCGGGCAATTTCCAAGCGTCTTTGATCACCATAGGCTAAATTACGGGCTTTGCGATTGCTTTGGTCGGTTAATCCGACTAAATCTAATAATTCTGCCGCTCTTTTATAGGTTTTTTCCTCCTCCCTTCTCGAAACTGGTAAACCCAAAATTCCCGTCCAAAGATTGGAGCTATTGTGAATATGACCAGCGATCGCCACATTTTCTAAAGCCGATAATTCACCAAATAAGCGCAAATTCTGGAAAGTACGGGCAATTCCCGCCTGAGCAATCTGGTGAGGACGATAATTAGCCAGACTGTCGCCTTGATAAATTAAATCACCACTGGATAGGGGAATTAAACCAGTGATCAGATTAAATAAAGTTGTTTTTCCCGCCCCATTAGGTCCAATTAAGCCAAAAATCTCGTTTTTTTGTACCTGAAAGGAAACCCCATCGACAGCGACTAATCCCCCAAATCGACGGGTGGCCCCCCGCACTTCTAATAAATTTGCTTGCATTCCTGTTAATAGGTTAAATTAGTCGATTTTACCTAAAATGTCGGATGAATGCCCCCGCTACATTTTTCGACAAGATACTCACCTTTGCGGGGGATGAAATCCGACCATAATATCATTGACATCCTCGCCGCCGTAAAACGGACGGCGATTCCCAAACCTCACGATTTAGGTTTCTGCTTCTTTCCCGAAGGATTTTTCGCACCTGCCTTAACAGATTTACTCTGTTCTGGTCTTATGGTCGCTCTACAGACTGACACCGCAAGCCCTGCGGCCAAAATGTTT
>NZ_JADBVE010000409.1:0-6927 GCF_020245285.1 Microcystis sp. M31BS1 | reverse complement strand
GACTTTCAAAAACCTTGCATTATCCTTCTTGTGGTACATCGCTTGGTACAAAAAACAAGGGCAACAAAGCCTGAAACGACCGACTCCTGACGACCGGCTACTGACTCCTACCCCCAGGAAAAACTTTTTCAGCAGACCCTAATTAGCTGTACAGAACCCAGAAAAAATATAGCGATCATAATCGTGGCAAAACCCGTGATCGGTGAGTTGGGCTGCTGTAAACGCCAATATAATACTAACAGAGCCATAATCAAAGATATCAGGGCAGAAAATAATCCTAGATAGGTGGCAAAACGTAAGGGGACACGGGAAAAAGATACTAGGCTATTAATAGCTAAAGATAATGATTTGCTAAAGGTATAGGCTCTTCTGGTTTCTGTGTGGAAACGAGGTCTATACTGATAGTTTATTCCGCCAAATAGCACTAAAAGTCTTGCCTGATAAGCATTTCACGATTCCATAAGCAAAAATTATCACACAAAGTCGAGAAGAGCCAGGTATATTTTACTTCCCCGGCAAAGCGCGCATCCCGTTCAAATTTAACCGCAGTTTGTGGAAAGCCAATCCAAGCGCGCAACCCACGAATATAACGATTTCTTTCCGGGAGAGAATTTAATATATCTACTACCTGACGATCCATTAAACAAAAGTCTCCTGTATCGGCGGGAATATCCACATCGGCTAGTCTTTTAAGCAAACGATAAAAGAGATAGGCCGTCAGTTTTTTAAACCAACTTTCTTGTTTTCTTTTGGTTCTTTGGGCATAAACTACTTGATAACCCTCTTGCCATTTTTCAATCATTTGGGGAATTAATTCAGGTGGATCTTGCAGGTCGGCATCCAAAACAATAATTACTTGTCCTCGGCAAAAATTAAGTCCAGCAGTTACGGCCGCTTGATGACCAAAATTGCGGGCGAAACTGATATAACACACTCGTGAATCAGCTTGGTGCAGTTCTCGCAGCAGTTTTAAGGAACTATCTTTACTACCATCATTTACTAGGATTAATTCTACCTCCCCATCTAAATTATTCATGATGGCACTCACCCGGCGATATAGTTCGGCAATAGTTTCTTCCTCGTTATAGATGGGGACGATCAGGGAATATTTTAGCATTTGCATAATAATATTTGACCAGTAATTGATTGAAAAATCTGACTCCTAAGTAGGTGGGTGGAATTAAATATAAGATGAACGTAGGTTGGGTTGAACCATGAAACCCAACTCCCGCATGGGTTACGCTACCGCTAACCCATCCTACAAATAATTGTGCCTCCCTACTTAACTCAGAGAATTCGGAAGAAAATCCTCGATCGCCTGTCCCGTCTCTTCCGGTGCTTCTTCCGGTAAAAAATGACCACTGGCGATCGCCTGTCCGGTGACTTGATTAGCTCGCTGCTGCCAAAGAGCGATCACATCGTATTGACGTGCAATGAAACCTTTTTCTCCCCAAAGAACCAAGAGGGGAGAGGAAATTTTCCGGTCCAAATCCTGACGATCATGCTCTAAATCGATGGTAGCGGCAGCCCGATAATCGGCACAAGTGGCGGTTATCGTGCTTAAATCTCGAAAACAACGCCGATATTCCCCCAAAGCTTCCTCTGTAAAAGCGCTAAAATCTCGACCCCAACTTTGCAAGCAATGTTGCAGATAATAATCGGGATTAGCGGCGATCAGGGTTTCGGGAAAAGGAGAAGGCTGAATCAAGAAAAACCAATGATAGTAGGCAGTGGCAAAAGTTTTATCAGTCGCATCGTACATCGCCATCGTTGGTGCTATATCGAGTAAAACGAGTTTTTTGACCTTTTTGGGAAAATCAAGGGCGAGACGGTGGGAAACTCGCGCCCCTCGATCGTGGCCGATTAGATAAAACTCCTGATAACCCAATTTTTCCATCAGCAATACCTGATCGAGGGCCATGACTCGCTTGCAGTAATTGCTAGAATCCTCTAGGGGTAAGGGTTTATCGCTATCCCCATAGCCGCGCAGATCCGTGGCGATCACCGTAAAATTAGCCGCTAATCGGGGGGCGATTTTATGCCACATTTGATGGGTTTGGGGATAACCATGAAGCAAAAGCAGCGGAAAACCGCGCCCACCTTTGACACCATTGATAGTAATGTCATTAACTTCTAGCTGAAATTTCCGAAAATTTGTCAGCATTTTTGCCTCCTGTCACCTTGGGGAAAGATAATTGCATCATCTGGCAAAAGTGACCCAATCAGTAAAGTTTTTTCACTATAGCCGCTCAAGCCGCTGCTTTTCTGGTAGATTAAAACTATTAGGTTGCTCAAAAATCAACGAGTTAAGCAGTTAGGTGTTAAAAACTGTCAGATCCCCCCGCCTATCGGCACCCCCCTTAATAAGGGGGGCAGGGGGGATCGAACCCAAAATCTATCTTCAATTTAATTATAACCAGCTACTTAAGCAGTAATTTGATTATGATCTCGATTATCTATTCCGATGAATTTCTCGATCACGATACAGGTATTTACCATCCCGAAAAAGCGGCGCGTTTAACGGCAATTGTCGAGGCTTTAAAACAAACAGAATGGCAGTCAAAATTAACATGGCATTTACCGACACCGATCGAAATTCGTGACGAAGTAATCCCTTTGATTAAACAAGTTCATAATCAAGATTATGTTGATGGATTGCGGCGAATTTGTCAACGGGGTGGGGGAAGATTGGATGCAGATACTCCCGTTTCTGCCCGTAGTTACGATGTGGCGTTACTAGCGGTTAGTGGCTGGTTAGATGGAGTTGATCGAGTCTTATCCACCGGCGATCCTGCCTTTATTTTAGCCCGTCCTCCTGGACATCATGCCACTTCTAATTATGGCATGGGTTTCTGTCTGTTTTCTAATGCTGCTATTGCCGCTTATTATGCTTTAGAAAATAAAAGAGTGCAAAAAGTAGCGATTCTTGATTGGGACGTACATCACGGCAATGGCACCCAGGATATAGTCGAAAATCATCCCCAGATTGCCTATTGTTCCCTTCATCAATTCCCCTTTTATCCCGGCACGGGAGAAGCGAGAGAAAAAGGGGAGTTTGATAATGTTTTGAATATTCCCTTACCGGCGGGGAGTACCATTAAAGATTATCAAGAACATTTTGAGGGGCAAGTCATACCTTTTCTGAAAAATTTTCAACCGGATTTAGTGATTGTTAGTGCTGGATATGATGCCAATCAAGCGGATCCTCTGGCGGGCATTTGTTTACACCCACAGGATTATGGAATTTTAACGAAATACCTCTTAACTCTCAATAAACCGCTGCTTTTCGGCTTAGAAGGCGGTTATGATTTAGAAACTTTAGCGGCTTCCGTCGTCGCCACCTTAGAAGCTTTGCTCTGATCCTATTCCGGGTAATCGTTACATTTCTTTAAAAAGATTGGTAACAAAGCGATCGAATGCGGTAAGGTAAACGATCGATAGAAAAAAACCCTTGACCTAGTTGCCTTTTAAGATTATGAACTCGCTTGCGCCACACCTAAAAGCCAAAGCCCTCAAGCCAAATAGTCGTCGTCCTGCCAAAGAATTGTGTAGCGAGTGCGGACTTTGTGACACTTATTATATTCACTATGTTAAAGAAGCTTGTGCTTTTCTCAATCAACAAATCGCCGATTTAGAAGCAGCAGCACACGGCAAAAGTCGCGACTTAAATCAGGAAAATGATCTCTATTTTGGTGTTCATCAAGAGATGATGGCTGCCAAGAAAAAACAAGCTATTCCCGGGGCGCAATGGACAGGAATCGTCAGTACAATTGCCTGTGAAATGCTCGATCGTGGTTTAGTAGAAGGGGTGGTTTGTGTGCAGAATACCGCCGAGGATCGCTTTCAACCGCAGCCGATTCTCGCCCGTACTACGGAAGAAATTCTCGCCGCTAAAGTTAATAAACCGACTCTTTCTCCCAATTTATCAGTCCTAGAAGAAATTGAAAAATCGGGCATGAAACGGTTATTAGTTATCGGAGTTGGTTGTCAAATTCAAGCCCTAAGAGCAGTAGAAAAAAAATTAGGCTTGGAAAAGTTATATGTCTTAGGAACTCCCTGCGTCGATAATGTCACCCGCTCAGGACTACAAAAGTTTCTAGAAACCACCAGTCGTTCCCCAGAAACCGTGGTTCATTACGAATTTATGCAGGACTTTCGGGTACACTTTAAACACGAAGATGGCTCGATGGAAATGGTTCCTTTTTTTGGCTTAAAAACTAATAAATTAAAAGATGTTTTTGCCCCTTCCTGTATGACTTGTTTTGATTATGTTAACTCCCTTGCCGATTTGGTTGTGGGCTATATGGGTGCGCCTTTTGGCTGGCAATGGATTATGGTTCGTAATGATACGGGCAAGGAAATGTTAGAGTTAGTTAAAGATCAATTAGATACCCAAGATGTTATGTCTAGTGGTGATAGAAAACAGGCGGTACAAAATAGTATTCCTGCCTACGATAAAGGTGTAACCTTGCCGATGTGGGCGGCAAAAATGATGGGAGTAGTAATTGAAAAAATCGGACCTAAAGGTTTAGAATATGCTCGCTTTTCTATCGATTCTCACTTTACCCGTAATTACCTTTATGTTAAACGTAATTATCCTGAAAAATTAGCAGTTCATGTTCCTGAATATGCTAAGAAGATTGTGGAACAGTATAAATTGCCCGATTAATTAGGGTATGCTGACAAAGTAGGGGCGCATCATTCGGATAGCAAATCTACGGTTTCAGCGATAGGTTATCGTCCGAATGCTTCGCCTCAAGTCAATGATAGGTGGTGCGTTACGACGGATTGTTAGCTTCAAGTCAAAGCGGAAATTTTGGCCGTCTAACGCACCCTACTGGACTAGGTAATAGGTGTAGGGGTAATTCATGAATTACCCCTACAATCGGCCACGTTTTTCTGGATGTTGTTAAATTTTCTCTTGACAAAAGCCTCTTGACATGATACTATATTCATAATGGAAAATCCGTGCGCCTACAGACCCTAGTTTTCAAGAATTTTCAAGGTCTAGTTTATTCGCCATAATGGGTTTTAGTACGATGAATATAGATTAACTTCTGTTCATCATTAATGGTGTAAAGTATTCTATCTTGATAACTTAAGCGAATTGAGTAGAAACCCGTTAAATCTCCTACTAATTTTTTGCCACTATAGGGAGAAATACTCAGGGTATCTTGGATAATTGACTTCAGTTTCTTCTTAAGTTTAGGGGTTAGCTTATCAACATCTTTTTTAGCTTCTTTGGTAAATCTGACTTCATAAACCATTAATCAATGTCTCCCAACACTTCCTCAAGAGAATAGGTTTCATTTTCATTAATTTGCTGTAGAGATAGTTGTAAGCTTTCTCTTAAGTCGGGAATAGATAGTAATTCGATGGTTTCTTGTAAACTTTCATAGTTTTTTTGGGAAATCAAAATTACAGAATCTTCCTGATTCTCAATGGCATAAATTTTGTTATCTTCTGTAACCGATTTAACGAGACTGGGTAAATCGGTTTGAGCATCGGCGATTTTAATTTTTTTGATCATAATTAATCCTTTTTTTGATGATGAAATAATAAAAATTATTGTAGGGATTTAACAATCTCACCTAATCACACTCCAGACAGCATCCTCCTATAATTATCCATCATTGTAGTTCATCAGTGACTAATTCAATCACTGTCAATGGTGGTGGTGGGTTACTGGACTAGGTAATAGGTGTAGGGGTAATTCATGAATTACCCCTACCATAACGTTTTTCTGGATGTTGTTAAATTTTCTCTTGACAAAGGCGACTTGACAGGATACTATATTCATAATGGGAAATCCGTGCGCCTACAGACCCTCTTTTCCAACGGTCTTAACTATGATTGGTTTATTCAATCAATCTTCATCTCTAATTCACTCTTAACTAGCTCCCTAGTCATAGTTCATCATTCCAATCATTCCAATCACAGTTAAGACTGTTTTCAGGGATGAGGGGGTTTTGGTTTCAACATCTCCACCACCTCCTCAGGAAACCGTTGTCTTAATTCTGCTTCGGGTAATTGGGATAACATCCTCAGATAATTCTGATAAACGGTTTGAGTATGGGGATGATTTTCCCCTAATCTTTCCCTGAAAATATTAATCGCTTCTAGATAGAGCGGTTCTGCTTCTGAGTATCTGCCTTGACAATAAGGACAAATGTACTAAGTTGTTGAGGGAAGTTGCCACATCGGGATGATTGTATCCTAAGAGTCGTTGTCTCAAATCTAATGTAACTCTATATTTTGAAATAAAATGAAAAATCCTTCTTGTGTAAAATGCTTATCGTGGGTAAGAATTTCATTTATATTCATTTGGCGCATTGTTTGCATGGATATACAATCTGTTAAGCTGTAATCCTTATCTGGACGATTTTGATATAAATCTAATCCTGATTGGAACGTCTGATGAGTTTGAGGTATAACTAAGATTTGGGGATTATTTTGTAAGCCTCTAATAACTTGTAAGGTTTTTCGTCTAACTGACATTCCATAAGCAGATAGATTGTTGAAAACTTCAATAAAGACTTCATCGGTTGTCACTATTGTTACCTGCTGGAGTTTCCTTGTCATTTCTATAGCTTTCTCATGCCAATCATCACGATTGTTAATGAGAGCAACCCAATAAAATGTGTCTGCAAATATGGTTTTCATTGCTAGGATGCTATAAACTTTAGTTTCGGCTTTGCTTAGGATTTGGGAACTCCATAAAGATAATGGTCATGTTGATTAGCAAGATCTATAGGCAACTTTTCTAAGTCGTCATTGTCTAATGGCATCTCTTCCAGAAGCTTTAATATTGCCTCCCCTACATTACTTTCAGATTTAGCATAACTAGCTTGTGCTGAAAGTAGGAAGTTCAAAGTTTCTTCTATTAAAGAATCTGGTGCTTGTTCAATCTCTTGTAATAGTCTCTCT